>JAYSRZ010000084.1:0-6112 GCA_043720775.1 Variovorax sp.
CGGGATGTGTACGGCATACGTGCCGGTGAGTGCTTTCAGATATTCCATCGCGAGATGCGATGACGAGCCGTTGCCCACGGAGGCATAGTTGTATTTGCCGGGGCTGGCTTTCATCAGCGCGACCAGCTCTTTGATATTGCTCGCGGGCACGTTTGAATTGACCGCAATGATGTTGGGCTGCGAGGTGGTGAGCACCACGGGCGCGAGATCACGCAGCGGGTTGTACGGCAGCTTGGAATACAAAAACGGTGCGAACGCGACTGGGCCGTTGAAGCCGAGCAACCAAGTGTGGCCATCGGCTGCGCTTTTAGCTACTTCATTGGTAGCGACTGTGCCACCGGCAGCGGGGCGGTTTTCTATCACGATAGGCTGGCCGAGAGTTGCGGCCAGCTTGTCTTGCATCGCGCGCGCAATCGCATCCAGCGAGCTGCCTGCGCCAGAGGCAATGATCCAGCGGATAGGTTTAGAAGGAAAATTTTGAGAAAAAACCGATGCTGACGCCGTAGATACTGCGTTGAGCGCTATGATTTTAAGAGTGGAGCGGCGAGAAAAAGTCATATGTGCAAGCCATTGAAGTTGAACTTGAATGAAACTTTACCTTGCTTCGCGCAGCAGATGTGAGCGGGTTCGCACGGATAGGTGCTGTTCTACTCGTGCAAAAACCGGCCGTGAGCATGATCGACATGCCGCTCAGGCGCGGGCTTTGTCTGCCTCGGTAGTAAATGAATCTGCGTAAAACTCTTCAAGTGGCAGCCCGCGCTGCGCGACAAAATCGCGCTGCGCGGAATCCACCACAATCGGCGCGCCGCAGGCATAGATTTGATGCGCACTTAAATCTGAAAAATCATCGAGCACGGCTTTGTGTACGAACCCCGTGCGCCCGCTCCAGCCATCTTCTGGCAGCGCATCTGAGACAACGGGCACGTAGCTCAAATTCGGCATCTCAGCCAAGCGCTCTTTGACCCAATCATCCAAATACAAATCTGCGGGGCGCCGGCCGCCCCAATACAGCACCGTAGGCCGCTTGATGTTTTTAAACTGCATATGCTCGATCAGCGCTTTGATCGGCGCAAAGCCTGTGCCTGAGGCCACCATCACAATCGGCTTGTCGCTCTCACGCAAATAGAAGCTGCCATATGGCCCTTCGATGCGCAAAATTTCTTTTTCTTTCATTGCGCCAAACACATGATCGGTGAATTTGCCACCAGGCGTGTGGCGGATGTGCAGCTCAATGGTGGGCGCTGCGGCATCGAGCGTATGTGGCGCATTGCCCATGCTGTAAGCCCGGCGCGCGCCATCGCGCAGCAAAAACTCCACATACTGCCCGGCGTGATACTGCACCACATCGTTGGCCGGCAATTGCAGCTTGACGCGCATCACATCATGCGAGAGCTTTTCTAGCGCCATCACTCTGCTAGGCATTTTTTTGATGGGGAATGCGCCGGCCTCAGTGACTTGCTTGGATTCCAGCAACACGTCTGACAAGGGCTTGGCGCAGCACGTCAGCACGAAGCCGTTTTCTTCTTCCTCGGCAGTTAGCGCTTTGGATTGATGCGGGCCGTGCTCCACCGTGCCAGAGATTTTTTTGCATTTGCAACTGCCGCAGGCGCCATCTTTGCAGCCGTAAGGCAGGCCGATGCCTTGGGCAATGCCTGCTGCTAGGATGAATTGATCGGGATTGACGGCAAAGCTGCGATTGCTGGGCTGGATGGTGATTTGGAAAGACATGACAATAGGCGCTGTTAGATTCAAACAACCTAGATTTTGCCTTCAAATCAAAACCCCCTCGGCGCACTGCCGCGCCGCTTTCGCCAACAACGCTTATTGATCATCGGTTGTGGCGATGTGGGGCTGCGCGTGGCGCGGCAATTGCCGGCGCATATTCGTGTGTTGGCTTTAACGTCAACACCTGCGAGAGCCCCTGAGCTCCAAGCGATGGGCATTCAGCCGTTGGTGGGGAATTTAGACGAGGCGAACAGCCTGCGTCGCCTAAGCGGCATCGCAGATCGTGTGTTGCATCTCGCGCCGCCGCCCAATGAGAACAAAGATGAATGGTGGCGCGATCCCCGTACTGCGCATCTCTTGCAAGCTCTGCGCCGCCGAAGCCTGCCTGTCAAATTTGTGTATGGCTCAACAACGGGCGTGTATGGCGATTGCAAAGGAGAGTGGGTGGGTGAGAACCGACCGACTGCTGCGCACACGCCGCGTGCGCATCGGCGCGTCGATGCGGAGCAGCAAATTTTGAGTTTTGCGCGCAGCAATTTATCTGCCAGCATTTTGCGCATTCCGGGGATTTACGCGAACGACAGAGAAAGCGGCACGCCACGTGCTCGTTTGCTCAAAGGCACGCCCGTTTTGGAGGCGAAAGACGATGTGTACACCAACCACATCCATGCCGACGATTTAGCTAGAGCTTGCATCGCAGCGCTGTGGCGCGGCAAACCGCAGCGTATCTACAACGTGGCCGATGACACCGAACTCAAGATGGGCGATTACATGAGCCAAGCCGCCGATTTTTATGGCTTACCTTACCCGCCGCGCATCAGCCGCGATGCCGCGCAGGGCGAGCTTCCTCTCTTGCTGCTGAGCTTCATGAGCGAATCTCGGCGCATCAGCAATGAGCGCATGAAACGAGAGCTGAGAGTGATACTGCGGTATCCAAACGTGATGGATGGACTCAAAGCCGAGGGACATTAGCCCTTGAGCCAACCACGCTTCCTGAAATACCACATCGGCAAAATCGCACTGCAAAGCATCAGCGCCACAACGAATGGATAGGCAGAAGAACCGAGTGCTTGCACTTCTGGGATTTGCATGTTCATGCCGTAAATGCTGGCGATCAGCGTGGGTGGGAGCAGTGCGACGCTGGCCACCGAGAAGATTTTGATGATCTTGTTTTGGTTGATGTTGATAAAACCGACCACAGCGTCCATCAAGAAGTTGATTTTGTCGAAGAGGAATGCAGTGTGGGAGTCGAGCGAGTCAATGTCGCGCAAAATTTGCCGGGCTTCACTGTGCTGTTCGGTAGACAACATCTTGCTGCGCATCATGAAACTCAAAGCGCGGCGTGTATCCATCATGTTGCGGCGAATGCGGCCATTCAAATCTTCTTGCTTTGCGATGCTGGCGAGCACTTCTGCTGCGAGCGCATCGGTCACGTCGCCTTTTAAGACTTGGCTGCTGGCTTTCTCCAGCGCGTCATGGATGCCTTCCAGTGCATCGGCGCAGTACTCTGCGTCGGCGTCATAGAGCTTAAGCAAGACTTCTCTGGCGTCTTCGATCAAGCCGGGCATGCGCCGGGCGCGTAATCGAAGCAAGCGGAAGATGGGGATGTCTTCATCATGAATAGAAAACAGCACGCCTTTGCTTTTGAGATCGGCGTTGTTCAGGTTCAAAATGAAAGCCACGCGCTCGGTGCGCGATTCTTCGTCGTCGATCAAGAAGTCGGAGCGGATATGAAGATCGCCGTTGTCGGCCTCATAAAAGCGCGCGGATTCCTCGATGTCTTCATCCATCGCGTCATCAGGAATCGAGAGGCCATAATGCTGCTTGATCCAGGCTTTTTCTTCCGGACTGGGCGATTCCAAATCGACCCATACAGGCTGAAATTTGGTGAGCTCTTCAAGCGATTCGATCTCTTCTTGGAAGAGGCGGCCATTGGCTAGCGTAAAAATATTGAGCATTGCAGGCTCCAATTAAATTAAATTGGCTGGGTGAGAAGTGAAATGTTAGCTTCCCGCCGCATAGGTTGATGGCCTGCTGGGGAAGCTACCGACTGGGGTAGTTGTCCAAGGATGTGCTCCAAAAATCAAAGATGCGCGATTATCGCCTGTAAAGGGGCGTCTGCAATGGATAATCGAATGCATGTTTTTGATTCAATCCATTCGAGCACTGCTCATCTGCGCTGCATTCGGTTTTTCTATTTCTTCCAAGGCGCAACCCCTGCCCAAAGAAGTGTTGCTGCCGCTTGCGCGTGCGGGTGTACCAGTTAGCGCGATCAGCGTGATTGTGCAAGCGCTACCGGTTAAAGGTGGCGCGCAAGAATTACCGCTCATCAAGCATCGCGCCGATGTAGGCGCTAATCCAGCATCGGTGATGAAACTGATCACAACCTATGCTGCCCTGGACCAGCTCGGCGCAGATTTCACTTGGAAGAATCGCGTGTATATCGATGGCATCTTGGAGGCCGGCGTGTTGCAAGGCAATTTGATCGTTCGCGGTAGCGGCGATCCTAAGCTGGTGCTCGAACGCATTGAAGATTTGTTCAAGGCTGTCCAAGCAAGAGGCGTGCGCGAAATACGTGGCGATATTTTGCTTGATCGCCGCGTGTTTGATGTGCCTGACAAAAATCCGGCTGATTTTGACGATGAACCGCTGCGCCCCTACAACGTTGCGCCTGATGGCTTGCTGCTCAATTTCAAAGCACTGATTTTTAATTTCTTGCCAGATGTAGCCAATAAACGTGTGTTGCTGCGTGTTGATCCACCGATTGCGGGCGTGGAGTTTCCCGCTGAGATCACCGCTTCGTACGGTGCATGCGGCGACTGGCGCGGTGGCCTACAGGCCGATTTTTCTTCCGCTGATCGCGTCACGTTCTCAGGTCGTTATCCGATTGCTTGCGGCGAAAAAGTCTGGCCAGTGGCTTATGTAGCGCCGCGCCGGTATGCTGCTCGCGTGATCGATGCGATGTGGCGCAAATCGGGCGGTTCGCTCAGTGGCCAAGTGCGCGAAGAGGCTCTGCCGCGCACCGCGCGTTTGTTGCACACAACCGAATCCCTGCCGCTTGCCGACATCATTGCCGATGTGAATAAATTTTCTAACAATGTGATGGCGCAGCAAGTCTTCCTCACGCTTTCCAATCAGTTACCAGCTGCGGGCCGCACGGGCAGCTTTGCCGCATCAACGCGCAATGTGGTCGCTTGGTGGAAAGCACGGCTGCCTGAAGTTGCGCCGCCAGTCATCGAGAACGGCTCTGGCCTGTCGCGCAAAGAGCGCAGCAGCGCCGCCGCCATCAACGCTTTGCTCCAGCTTGCCGCAGCGAGCCCCAGCGCCGAGGTGTTTGCTAATTCCATGGGGATTGCAGGCGTGGATGGCACAGTTGCTCGCATGAAAGAGCGCAATGGCAATTCAGCCGCCATTGGACAGGCTCAACTGAAAACGGGCACGCTACGCGATGTAACTGCGATTGCTGGTTATGCCAACGCAACGAACGGCCAGCGCTACAGTTTGGCGGCCATCATCAACCACCCAAATGCACCCGCTGCGCGGCCTGCGCTAGATGCGCTGGTGGAATGGGTGGTTAAACGGCCGTGATTTTTTCGGTATTTTTAGCGTTTTCGGGTTGCAACGCCCGTATATACTGCGTGAAGCGCTATCAAATAAATAGTAACTATCATGAATCTTATTGATATCATTGGTACGCTCGCCGCCTGCCTGACCACTTGCAGCTTCTTGCCCCAAGCCATCAAAACCTTCCGCACCAAAGATGTGAGCGGCATTTCGCTGGCGATGTATGGCGCTTTCACTGTAGGTGTGGCGCTCTGGCTGGTGTATGGCGTGATGCTCGATGCGTGGCCGATCATCATTGCCAACGTGATCACGTTGAGCTTGGCTTTAAGTATTTTTGTGATGAAGCTACGCTACCGCTGACGAAGCCGCAATACGAGGCCGTAATACAAAGCGGCGCAGCTTCTGTGTGATCAGTTTTGGAGTGTCTTTTCTAAGCCAACTCAGTGATAACCCCCTACGAACTAAGGTTACTTTGGCTTACCATCATTGATTAAACGAACGGTCGTTCTTTTTTCTTTCCCCTTTCCCTTATTTCTTAAGTAGGAGTCTTCAACATGAAAAAAATCAAATCCTTGGTCAGCGCTGGCCTAGCGGCTGCGCTTTTGGTGGCATGCGGCGGCGGCGGCGGTGATAGCGCAAGCAAAATTAGCTTTGCTTCTATGGTTAACTTTGGCGACAGCTTGAGCGATGTAGGCACTTATGCAGTAGGCACTGTTGCAGCTCCTGCTGCATCGGGCGGTGGTGCAGGCGGCAGGTTCACTGTGAACACTGGCACGGCCACGCCCGCTAAAATTTGGGTGGATTTTGTGGCCACTGATTTGAG
>JAYSRZ010000085.1:0-2187 GCA_043720775.1 Variovorax sp.
GCCTGCGTTTGATGGCTCGCGCGCCACCGAGGGCCTGCGCGTGCATGCGAGCGAGCCGCGTGCTTGGGTGAGTTTGAGTTCTGGTGAATCTGAGCTGGACCTCACGCAGCGCGAATGGTCGCTGCTCACCTTGCTGGTGACCTACCGTGGCCGCGTGGTGGGGCGCGAAGATGTGTTGGCGCGTTGGATGAGAGACGATGGCGGGGACACCAGCTCGGGAGAAACGGACAACAATGCGCTCGAAGTCTATATCCATCGTCTGCGCAAAAAGCTGGAAGGCTCGAAATTAGCCATTCGCAATGTGCGCGGCTTGGGTTATTTGCTCGATACGGTTTGAATTAGTACGCTATGCATTCGATAGCACTCTACGCACATTCCACAAAGGCAACATGCTGATATCGCCTTAAATATGTCGCTCTCCACAGCCCCTCAGCTCTCGCTCAAGCGCCAGCTTCTGCTGTGGCTGCTGTTGCCGCAACTCTTGCTCTGGCTGGTGGGCGGCACATTGGCTTATCGTATCGCGCTCTCCTATGCCGAGAAGGGCATTGACCAATCGCTCACGCAATCGGTGCGCTCTCTGGCGCGCCAAGTCAAGCCCGTGGGCTCGGGGCTCTTGATTGATTTTCCGAAAGCGGCGCAGGCCATCATTGAAGAAGATCCAGAGGATAAAGTGAGCTACATGGTGTCTAGCCCGCCGGGGCAATTCGTCTTGGGCAATGCCAGACTGCCTGAACCGCCAGCCGCCGTGCTCGCACGTTTGCAGCAAAGCGCTGATGCACAAATTTACCAGGCGATGGTGGACGGTGAAGGTACGAGCGAGAGCAAGGCCACAGAGGCACGGCAACTTCGCATCGCCACGATTGAATTGCAGTTCGGCGAAGCCAGCAACCCGCAGCGCCTTCGCGTGCAGGTGGCCAAAAGCCTCGCAGTGCGCGAGCGTGTGGCGCGTGAGCTGGTGTTTGACATGATCGTGCCGCTTTTGCTGCTGGGTTTGGTGGTGGGCGGTTTGGTGTATGCCGGCATCGTGCGCGGCTTGCAGCCCTTGGCGCGGCTGCAAGCCAAGCTGCAAGCGCAGTCGAGCGCCGATGCCCGCGCCGCTGCGCCTTTTTCGCCGATTGCCCTACAGCAAGCCCCGCAAGAGGTGCATTCGTTGGCTGGCGCAGTCAATCAGCTTCTCGCCGCCGTGCAACGCAGCGTGAGCCAAGAAAAGCGCTTTGTGAACGATGCCGCGCATCAGCTGCGCACGCCGCTGGCTGGCCTGCAAACCCAACTCGATCTCGCGCTCACGGAGCGTGACCCACAAGCTTTGCAAGAGCGCCTGCAAAAAGTGAGCGCTGGCGTGCAGCGCTCCGGACATTTGGTGCATCAACTCTTGCAACTCGCAAGAAGCGAAGCCGATGTGCCGATGCAGGCGCTTGATGCAACGCAGCTCGCTCGCAGCATCGCGCAAGACGCCGCGCCCGCTGCGATTGCCGCTGGCGTGGATTTTGGCTTTGAGTCCGATGAGACTGCACCGCTCATGATCCAAGGCAACGCTCTGCTGCTGCGCGAGGCGCTTTCCAATTTAATCGACAACGCCGTGCGCTACGCCGGGCGAGGTGCAACGATCACCTTGCGCGCAAGACGCTCAGATACACAAGTCTGCCTCGAAGTCGAAGACAACGGCCCGGGCTTACCACCCGAAGAATTAACGCGCGTCTTTGAACGCTTCCACCGCGCCAGTGATGCGCCAGGCGGCGCGGGTCTCGGTTTAGCCATCGTGCAAGAAATCGCGCATCGGCATGGTGGGTCTGCCCGCGCTGTCGCTGTTGATCCGCATGGGTTGCGGGTTGAGATTTTGCTTTAGTTTTCGAGCGATTTGTGTCGTTTGTCGTTGTATTTCCTGCGTGAAGTGCTATTAATTTTGTAGTGCTCTGTTGGTTTCTTTTTGGTGAGAGCGGCTACGAGGGCTGGGGCTTGCTGCGTCTGCCTCATGGTCCCTGCGCGGGATTAGCGGCACTTGCCGCAATATGAAGAACCAAAACGCTGCGCGTTTATTTAACCTGTGCTGCGAAAATCGGCAGCCGCATTAGCCCCAACCGCCACCCTCGCGGCCTGTTTGGTGTGCAAAAGATATTCGCTCGCCAGTAGTCGCGTGTGCAAATAATGTTTGCGCACTGCGATCCTGCTTCGCCGAGCCAACCGCCG
>JAYSRZ010000086.1:0-6097 GCA_043720775.1 Variovorax sp.
GCTTCAAAAATCCGATTGAGTCATGGCCTCTTGCAGCCCGATCTCACGCTGCTTTTTGAAGTGCCGCCGCAAGTGGCGGCGCAGCGCTTGGCCCAAGCGCGCCAGCCGGATAAATTTGAATCGCAAGATCTGGCGTTTTTTGAACGCGTTGCCAGCGGCTATGCAGCGCGCGTCGCCGCCGACCCACAGCGTTTTGTGCGCATCAACGGGCATCAAAGCTTGGAGCAGGTGCGCAGCGACGTGATGACTGCTGTAAGGGATCGAGGCTTTTTATGAACGAAAGCCCAGCCGAAGGTCGTAAAGACACGCTGCCGCCTTGGCTCGAAGAGCTGTGCTCGCGATTGCTGGCGATGCCTGCTCACGCCTTACTGCTGCATGGTGCCTCTGGCTTGGGACAATATGATTTGGCGCTTTCCGTGGCGCAGGCATGGCTTTGCGAGTCGCCAGAGCGCCAAACGCATGAAAAAGCGTGTGGCCAGTGCGCCAGTTGCAATCAAGTGCAATCGCGCGGCCATACCGATTTGGTCGTGCTGATGCCGGAGATGCTCATGCTTGAGTTAGGTTGGCCATTAAGCGAAAAAGCGCAAAAAGAGATCGACGAGAAAAAGCGTAAACCGTCCAAAGAAATCAAAATTGAGGCGGTGCGGGACGCTGTGCAATTTGCTGAACTGACCAGCGGGCGAGGGCGCGGCAAGGCGATCCTCGTCTACCCTGCTGAGGCGATGAACCATGCTGCTGCCAATGCACTGCTCAAAACGCTAGAAGAGCCGCTGGGCAGCTTGCGCTTTGTGCTCGCTTCTGAGGCTGCGCATGCGCTGCTGCCCACCATCCGCAGCCGTTGCCAAGCCAACGCCCTGCCAGAGCCAAAAGCCGATGTTGCGCTGGCTTGGCTGACTGAAAAACATCCAGCGGCCAGCGCCAACCAGCGACAAACGGCTTTAAGAGCAAGTGGAAATCGCCCGCTGGACGCTCTCAATTCAATAGCGCTTCACGCAGATCTGGCTTGGGATATGTTGCCAAAAGCTTTACAAAAGGGTCAGGTGCTGGCAGTGGCAGGATTAAGCGGCACACAACTACTTGACGCTCAGCAAAAGCTTTGCCACGATCTTTGGGCGGTCAAGCTTGGTGCGCAGCCTCGGTTTTACGCCGCTCAAGATTTGCCCAAACCGCCTCCAGCGCGCGCGCTTGGCGCCTGGAGCGAGCAGCTCAATAGCTTGTCCAGGCGCATCGGGCATCCTTTTAAAGCAGAACTGTTGATTGAGGATATGGTGCAACAAGCCAAACTCTGTTTAAACTCTGGGATATGAGCACACCCCCATCAGCCGTCCCCGGCGTCGGCACCACACCACGCCCCAGCGTGATCCAGTTGGCGATCAAAGAAAAGGCCGCGCTGTATGCAGCCTACATTGCCTCTTTTACCGAAGGCGGCATTTTCATACCGTCAGCCAAAGAGTACAAACTCGGGGACGATGTGTATGTTTTGATCACTTTGCCGGAAGATCCGCAGCGCTATCCTGTCGCCGGCAAAGTCGCATGGATCACGCCTGCCAAAGCTGCTGGCAACCGCACGCAAGGCATCGGCATCAAATTTCCTGTTGACGAAAAATCCAAACTGCTAAAAATCAAAATTGAGCAGCTCCTGGGCGCCCACCTCGGCTCGGATCGACCCACACAAACCATTTAACTGCTCTTGGCCATGCTATTTATTTAGTAGCACTCAGCGCAGGTTCTACGGCGGTTTGATGCAGTTTTCTCATAAAATCCATCTATGTTTACTGATTCTCACTGCCACCTGAATTTTCCCGAGTTGCGTGGTGAGCTTGGCGCGATTCGCGCAGCCATGCAAACCGCCCAAGTCACACGGGCGCTGTGTATTTGCACCACCATTGAAGAGTTTCCCGAGGTTCACAGCCTAGCTACTGAATACGATAATTTTTGGAGCACTGTAGGCGTACACCCAGATAACGAGGGCATCTACGAGCCCACGGTGGGCGATCTCGTTGAGCGCTCCATGCTGCCCAAGGTGGTGGCCATCGGCGAGACGGGGCTGGATTACTACGATATGGCTGGTCGCAAAGGCGGGCGGCAAGTGGCTGATATGCAATGGCAGCGAGAGCGTTTTCGCACCCATATTCGCGCGGCTCGGCAAACCGATTTGCCCCTGATCATCCACACGCGAGCCGCCAGCGAAGATACGATTTCTATTTTGAAAGAAGAGGGCGGTTTTATCAGCCAAGCATCCAGCGGCAACATTGATTCTTCGTCTTTGTCACGCGCCAAAGGCGTATTCCATTGCTTCACAGAAAACATGGCAGTCGCGCGCGCTGCACTTGATCTTGATTTTTACATCAGCTTTTCTGGAATTTTGACGTTCAAGGCCGCTGCTGAACTGCGCGAAGTGGCCGCTTTTGTGCCGCTAGAGCGCTGCTTGATCGAAACCGACAGCCCCTATCTTGCGCCAATGCCGCATCGCGGCAAAACCAATAATCCGAGCTATGTGCCCTTTGTCGCTAGCCAAATTGCGCTGCTCAAAGGCATCACGGTGGAGCAGGTTGCACAAGCCACCAGCGATAACTTTGACCAACTGTTTCCGCGCGTCGCTACGCCTCTTGTGAGAATTTAAAGGTGATTAAATCATGATAAATTACTTTAAATATACAAAATATATTGTTGTTTTAATTGGATTTATTTTTCCAAACTCTATTTTGGCAGGTGCTTACGAGGATTTCTTCAGAGCTGTGAGCCAAGACGATGCCAAAACCGTTGCGAGCTTACTTCAGCGTGGCTTTGATCCCAATACGCGAGATGAGAAAAAACTCCACGGCCTGTTTATTGCGCTGCGTGAGCCGTCTCCAAAAGTCGCGCAACTCTTGATCGATGCGCCAAAAATTGATCTTAATAGCGTCACTGAAAATGGTGAGACGCCCTTGATGATGGCCGTCTTCAAAGGCCAAACCGAGCTGGCTATTAAATTGATCGACAAAGGCGCAGATGTCAACAAACCCGGCTGGGCACCGCTACATTACGCGGCCACATCAGGCAATGTACAAATCATCAAAATTTTGCTGGAAAACCATGCCTACATTGATGCAGAAAGCCCCAACAAAACCACTCCGCTCATGATGGCAGCGCACTATGGCACCCCCGGTGCGGTCAAGCTCCTGCTTGAGGAAGGCGCTGCTGTTAGCCTCAAAAACGATCTCGGACTCACGGCCATTGATTTCGCTCAAAATGCGAAAAAACAGGATTCTGTGGATGTCATTTCTGCCTTTATTCGCGCCAAGCAGCCCAAGGGAACTTGGTAGCCTTTTAGACTGCCTTGGTGTCATCTTTGGCATCCGTGGCGATGGCAAAGCGAGCTCTATAAGAGGTATTGCTCGGCGGCCGTCTAGTTGTAATAGTCTCTAATGAAAGAGGTGTATCGTTTCAAAATAGCGCAATTGGTGACACACTCAAGAATTATTTGTTTTGATTGTGTAGACAATGAGAGAGTTGATTACAAAAAGCAGCGGTATGCTCGCACCAAGCTGCATCACGGCAGCGCTTATAACACTCTGGCCCGTATGCGTTTCAGCACAGGAACAGGCCCAAGCGCCATCCCAGCCCCAACCAACCGCCAATGTTGATCTGGCCGATCCTGCCAACCAACAAGTTCTGCGCAACTGGCAGCAACAAACCGGGCAGGCCATCCCGTTCAGCCAAGGCACAGCGAGCATCGATCCTGCAACGGGTAAGCGAGCAGACAACGCAGAGCAGCGCTTTGAATTTCACGGCCAGATCGAGCTGGGCGGCTACACCAATCGCATCTCAAACCCCAGCGGTAATGCCGCATTGGGTTCTATGCGCTCTGGAGATTTCGGCAAGCTCGTGTTTCAAGGCGATTTGCGTACCATCAATGCAGATCAAGACGTCACGTATGCGCAAGCCACATTAACCAGCACGGACGATCGCGGCATTCAGGGCCGATACGCCACGCAGATTAACAATCTTCAAATCGGCCGCGCTGGCGTGGGCTACCAAATGGCGATGGGAGATGTGGCGGTAAGCTTTTCTGGCCTGAGCACAAATCAAGGCCTGCGCGGTGCCACATTAAGCAAAGACATCGGTGCTTTTTCCCTATCAGGCTATGCCGGCGTGATCGCCGAGAGCTGGGAAGCATTGGCGGGCCAAGACACGCGAGACGGCCAACCCAGCCGCACACGGAATTTACGTCACGTGATTGGGGCGAAAGGCGAATACAAAATTATCACCCCGAGCGCTAGTCTCGCCAGCTTTTACGTGACGCTGCAAAGCTACCGCGACAGAGCCGGTACGGCCAGCGCACCATCACCTCTGCTGCCGCTGCTAGTGGGCACGGTATTAGCGCCGCTGACGACGCTTGAGGGCACGGTGGCCTCAGTGGGTGGCAAGTTTAACCAAGGCAGCCTGCAGCTCAGTGCTGAATTGGCCAGCAGCCGCACCCAAGATCAAACTAACAGCCAAGACAGCGCAACCGACCAAGCGTTTGTTATCGACGTCAGCTACAAAATAAGCGCATTGAGCCTGCGTGCAGGCCATCACAATCTAGGCGCCAATTACGCTGCTTTGGCTCAATCGAATGCGGCAGGCGTTAAAGAGAGCTACGCCGGCGCTGATTGGCAAATCACGCCACAAATTCTTTGGGGCATCGACGCTCGTACGGCCGTCACGCTCGCGGCCACGCTAGCAGCTTTGAAGGGAGCGACAGGCCTTGTGCCTGCGAGTCAAACCAGCCTTGATAGCTTGTCTAATCGCCTGAGCTACAGCTCGCAAAATATTCCAGGCTTGGCTTTCTCTTTGTCAGACACACGCAGCCAAGGTCGCGATGCACTGGGCAACGCCAACCGGATCGACACCACTCAGCTGGGCGCAACTTTTGCCAACAGCGATTGGAATGCGAATATGTTGATCGGCTTCGGCCACGCGAGAAACGCTGCAAACTCTTCGTTTGAAAGCGACAACAGCAACTGGCAGCTTTTTTTGGGCCGAAATTGGACTGGCCTCAGATTTGGCGGCAACACAGCCCCAAGCTGGACGCTGGGGCTGCAAGGCACGGTCGGCCAGCAAAACCAAAAAATGCTCGCATCGCTTGCAACCAGCAAGAGCGACAACTACGGCCTATATTTGCAAGCCACACACCCTTGGCTGGGTAGCATCAGCGCGGGCTTTCAGCAGCAAAGTATCAGCCCATTCATCGCAGGCGCACTATCGCTCAAGAGCAATAGTTTTAATCTAGATATCAGCCGCGATTTTGGTCGCCACTGGAGCGCTAAAGCGTATGCCAAGGCCAATAGCCGAAACAAAAATGATGCTCTTTTGCAATACGGCGAGCGAGCAATAGGTTTGCAGGGCATCTACAAGTGGTAGCACGCTGAAAAACACGCATTCGTTAACTGCTGCACAGACGCAATGCTTGCGGCGCAGGCATACTTTGAATAGAAACACTGAGGAATTCGATGAAAGCAAAAAAATTAGCATTTGCATTGGCCGTTAGCTTGGGTGGAGGCCTCTGGGCAAGCTTACCCATCACAGCATTAGCTGCTGGCATCGTGGATACTGTCAGTGGCGACACCAGTGTTGCCAGCGCAGGCGGCAAGCTAAGAGCAGTTGCCAAGGGCGACCGAATTGTGGCTGGCGATACGATTACTACAGGTGCAAACGGTGCTGTGCTGCTCACCACGGACGACTCAGGTGTGTTGGCCGTGCGCCCGAGCAGCCGATTGACAATTGATGCCTACAAAGCCAATGGCAATGACCAAGACTCTGTGGTCCTCAATCTTTTGCGCGGCACTCTACGCTCCATAACGGGTTGGATCAGCAAAACCGCGCCAAAAAATTATCGTGTCATGACTGCAACGGCCACCATCGGCATTCGCGGCACGGATCATGAAGTAGTAGTGGGTGAGGGCGCAGAAGGCGCTGCCAACGACGACAACGCAGGCACTTGGAATCAAGTCACCGAAGGCGCAACCACACTGGCCACACCAGCTGGAGAGTTAGTGCAGCAAGCTGGCACACCCAGCGCGATTGGTCGTGTGAGCGCCGCCGGCCTTGCACCCATCCAAGCTCTTGCGCCAGC
>JAYSRZ010000087.1:0-6093 GCA_043720775.1 Variovorax sp.
TGGGGGCTGCTGCTGGCCTCGCTGCTGATTAATTTGCCTTTCATGGTGCAGCCCATCCAGCGTGCGTTTGCAAACACGCCACCCAGCGTGCGCGAGGCAGCGTGGGTGGGCGGGCTCTCGCCTTGGCGCACCTTCACGAAAATCGAGTTGCCACTGGCTGCCCCCGGTGTGCTCGCTGGCATCGCGCTCACGCTGGCGCATACGCTGGGCGAGTTCGGCGTGGTGCTGATGGTGGGCGGCAGCATCGAAGGGCAAACGCGCACGCTCTCGATTGCCATTTATGACCGTGTGCAAGCCTTCGATCAGGCTGGAGCGCACATCATGGCTGCAAGCCTCATACTTTGCTCTTTGGCTGCTTTAGTGGCCGTGTTTGCTAGCGAACGGCGCAAGCGCAACGCGGCTTAAAAAAGGATTTTGAGCATTTCTTCATGGCTAATTTTTTTGCGCTTTTAAAAGTATCAGGCGCAGTACGAGAACATCTCAAGCGTGCTTTTCATGCGCTTGCAGCGCTGTGTATGCTGTCTGGCAGCATCGCCTTGGCGCAAGTCTGCGCCAGCCCCGGCCTCGATGCTGCAAACACGAGCATCAGCGGCGTGGTCAACTCTTACTATCCCGGTACCAGCTCTGGCCTGCCAGCGGGCAGCAGAAGTATTCCGTTGGGCAGCATTGACACAGCTGGCGGTGGCGCAGCCACACCGATTGCCGCCGGCGATCTCGTGATCGTGATGCAAATGCAAGGCACTGAAATCAATTTTTCTAACAGCGATTGCTACGGCGATGGTCAAGGCGCGGCCGGTTGCGCGACCTACACACTCACCACAGCAGCGTCGTATGCCGGCGGCAATTTAAGCAGCAATTACCTCGCCGGCAACTGGGAATACTGCACGGCCATATCAAGCGCTAGCGCAGCGCTCAATGTGGTCTGTGGGGGAGCAAGCGGCGGAACAGTCAATGCCTACCAAAGCAGCGCGGCAAGTAGCAGCTTAGGCGCTTATCGCTATCAAGTCATTCGCGTACCGCAGTATGGCAACGTCACGCTCACCGGCAATGTGCAACCCGCTGCTTGGAATGGCGCCACTGGCGGGGTGTTGGGCTTGCAGGCCACGGGCGCAGTGACGATGGGCGGTTTTAATTTGGATGCGAGTCAACGCGGTTTTCGCGGCGGCGGCGTGACTTTTTTGGGTGTTTACGGCCCACCCTTGCTCGATCCCGTTAATGGCAGCTTTTTCTATACCGCAGTAGCCGGCACGATCACCGGTACGGCAATCAGCGGCGGCGAGCGCGAGGGCAGCTTTAAAGGCGAGGGCATCTCAGGCACGCCGCGCTTGGTCTACAACGGCGTCACGCAAACCGGCGTGATCACTGACGACTACCCCGGCGGCTCACGCGCACGCGGCGCACCGGGCAACGCCGGCGGCGGCGGCAACAATCAAAACGGCGGCGGCGGTGGCGGCGGCAACGGCGGGCGCGGCGGGCAAGGCGGCGGCTGCTGGAATGATGCCTCTCGCCCCACGACGATTGGCGATTGCGGTGGGCATGGCGGCGATGGCGCGAGCCGCGCGGGCAATAATTTAAGTTTAAGCAGCACACGCCTGATCATGGGCGGCGGCGGCGGTGCAGGCCATGTGGATGGCGGCGGCACCAATTGCGAGCTCGGCGCCTGGGGCGGCAATGGCGGCGGCATCATCATCGCGCGTGTGGGCAGCTTAGCAGGGGCAGGCAATGTGCTGGCCAATGGCCGCAATGGCTTCACGCCGAATACGGCAGGCAGCTGCACCGATGCGGCTGGCGGCGCAGGCGCGGGTGGCACGATCGTGCTTGCCAGCGGCGCGAGCTTGGCTGGCCGCGCGCTGAGCGCCACGGGCGGCAACGGCGCGAATTCGTCTTACGACAGACATGGGCCCGGTGCGGGCGGCGGCGGCGGCGTGGTGTACTTCAATGCAGCAGGTGCGCCGACAATTTCCGTCACGGGTGGGAATTCAGGGCTGGATACTGGCAATTTAGCGGGCGGCGCAGGCGCGGGCGATGGCGTGGCAGATGCATGGTTTTCCACCTCGGGCAATGGCACCAGCCTAGGCAACGGCACGGCTTTGAACACTGGCTGCTCAACCGCCTTGGCCGTCACTAAAACCAATGGCACAGATACATTGGTGTCCGGCAATACCACCAACTACACCATCACGTTTTCCAATGCGGGCCCAAGCTCAGCGAACAACGCGATTGCAAAAGACACTTCCAGCGCGGGCTTATCAGGATGCACCGCCACAGCTTGCTCAGGCAGCGGCTCACCTGTTGCGGTGTGCCCTGCCCCGGCGCTGTGGCCAAATTTATTCACACCCTCTGGGCTCGTGTTGACAAGCCTGCCTGCCAACTCCAGCCTCACGTTTAACGTCAGCTGCGGCGTGTCGGCCACGGGGCAGTAGATCTCTGTAGCAAAGCATGGCCTCTGCGAATTTGCAACCCGCTAACCCCAAGCATCAAGGCCTGCATGTCGATCTGCGCAGCACAAGCCCCGTGCGCTTGAATGCGCAATTCGATTGCGCACCGGGCGAGCTCGTCGCACTCGTTGGCGCATCAGGCAGTGGCAAAACCACACTCCTGCGCACGATTGCTGGCTTACACCGAAGCGCAGATATGCTCGGCGAAGTACGGTTGGGCGATCAGCTATGGATGGATTCCTCACGCGGCGTTTTTGCGTCGCCGCAGCAGCGCCACGTTGGCTTGGTGTTTCAGCATTACGCACTGTTTCCGCACCTAAATGCTATAAATAACATAGC
Organism: Variovorax sp.; assembly: GCA_043720775.1. GTDB lineage: Bacteria > Pseudomonadota > Gammaproteobacteria > Burkholderiales > Burkholderiaceae_C > JANMDU01. The sequence goes on from JAYSRZ010000087.1 coordinate 2,778, forward strand.
ACTTTGCGCAGATTCCACAGCGTCTGATGGCATTAATGATTCAAAAAACATCGCGATGGATTGGCTCAGGCGTTTGGGGCTGGCCGATCTCGCCGAGCGCTTGCCGCATGAGCTCTCTGGTGGTCAGCAGCAGAGAGTGGCGCTGGCCAGAGCTGCCGTGCGGTTGCAAAACTCGCGGGGCAACGATCACACAAACACGCGGGGCAACAGTGACGAAAACACGCGGGGCGTGTTGCTCCTCGACGAGCCCTTCTCGGCTGTGGACGCGCCGATGCGCCAAGTGCTTTACCGAGAGCTGGCGCAATTGCGGCAAGCTTTGCATGTGCCGATTATTCTCGTCACGCATGATCTGCATGAGGCGCGACGCTTGGCAGACCGCATCGTCATCATCGATGCCGGCGAGAGCCTGCAAAGCGGCCCGCCAGCCGCGCTCATGCGCAGCCCGCGCAATGCGCGAGTGGCTTCTCTTGTGGGCATTCACAATCATTTCTCGGCGCAATTCGTCAAAGCAGATAACGAGCATGCGCTTTTGCACTGGGGTGATTTAAAAATCCGCGTGCGCGATAAAGGCAAGATTGACAGCGGCACAAAAGTCACTTGGGTGCTCGCAGGCGAGGCGGTGCAAGTGCTTGCGATGGATGAAGCTGCTGAACCACCAGCCAACCGCCTGCGCTGCACCCTCACAGAAATGCTCCCGCTCGGCGAAATCAGCCTATGCCGCATGGCCGTCACCGGCACGCAGGATGTCATTCAGCTCAATTTGCCGGCTGCGCAGCTCGCGGCGATGAATGCATCCACAGGCAGCGGTATTGAGCTACAAGTGCCCATTGATGCAGCGCACATCATGCCTTTGCGGCATTGAATGCTTTGTTCGCTGCCTGATCCTCAAGAGAACACGGAAGACACAGAAGTTGCACGGAATGCACGAAAAAAGCCATTCGAGTTTTCTGTGTCTTCCGTGAAACTTTCGTGCCTTGCGTGTTCATCATGGTTCAAAGTCAACAAAACATGCCAAGAGACGATAATCAAGCCATGTCAGACATCCTCAAAAAAATCATTGAAGTTAAACGCGAAGAACTCGCTGCGGCGAAACAGCGCATTTCCCTAGAAGCCATCCGCGCGGATGCAGTTAGCCGCGTGATCGTGCGCGATTTTGTGGGCGCGATGCGCAGCAAGATTGCTGTAGGCCAAGCGGCCGTGATCGCAGAAGTGAAAAAAGCCTCGCCATCGAAGGGCGTGATTCGGGAAGATTTTGATGCAGCGGACATTGCGCAAAGCTATGCGCTGGGCAACACCGCTGCGGTGATGAAAGCAGCTAAGACGAGCAAGCTCAGCGATGAAGCACGTGCAAAAATCGTCTCCGCTGCTTGCCTCTCCGTGCTCACAGATCGCCAATTCTTCCAAGGCGAACCAGATTTTTTGAAGCTCGCTCGTGCCTCATGCGAGCTGCCCGTGCTGCGTAAAGATTTTATGATTGAGCCGTATCAGATTTATGAATCTCGTGCAATGGGAGCGGATTGCATTTTGTTGATCGCCGCTTGCTTGGATGATGCGCAAATGGCCGATTTGCAAGCTTGTGCGCTCAGCTTAGATATGGCCGTACTCGTTGAGGTGCATGACAAGACTGAGCTTGCTCGCGCGTGCAAATTGAAATCCGTGCCGAGCAAGACGATGCTGGGTATCAACAACCGCGATCTGCGCACCTTTGATGTGTCGCTGGATGTGACGCTTTCCATGATGGCTGATGTGCCACCAGACACGCTCTTGATCACTGAGAGCGGCATTGCTGCGAAAGAAGATGTACAAAAGATGCGCAACGCCGGTGTGCATGCCTTCCTTGTGGGCGAAACCTTCATGCGCGCTGAAGATCCCGGATTGGCGTTGGCAGAGTTGTTTGCCTGATTACCTGAACACTATTTTTTTTCATAGCGCTTCACGCAGTATCCATAAGCGTTTATGGCTGATTTATTCTCAAATTCTGAAGAAGCAAGATATTCAGGCGTGTTGCATGCGAAAGACGTGCAAGCCGATTGGCAGCCTATCGTGCAAGAGTTTTTGAAGAACACTTCGGGTCAATCATTGCAAGATTTCTTGCAAAAAAGAAAAGCAGATGGCGCAACGATCTATCCGCCTAAGCCCTTCAAAGCAATGACGCTAACTGCTCTGCAAGAGGTCAAAGTGGTCATCCTCGGCCAAGATCCTTATCACGGCGTGGGCCAAGCTGAAGGCCTTGCGTTCTCAGTGGCGCAAGGCATCAAGATTCCGCCGAGCCTGCGCAACATCTTCAAAGAACGCCAGCGTGATCTCGGCATTCTTCCCGCTCCACATGGCTCACTTTTGCACTGGGCTCAGCAAGGCATTTTGCTGCTCAACACCACGCTTACCGTGGAAGATGGTCAGCCAGCATCGCATGCCAAGCGCGGCTGGGAGAGCCTGACTGATGCGCTGATTGCAGCGTGTGCGCAGAAGAAATCGCCAGTGGCTTTTCTGCTCTGGGGCGGCCATGCGCAAGCCAAGCAAGCTTTGATCGATGCACGCAATGCAGATCTTCGCCATCTCGTGCTCTGCGCGAATCATCCTTCGCCCCTTTCAGCGCTCAGGCCGCCCGCGCCCTTCATCGGCTGCGGGCATTTTGGTCAAGTGCGGCAGTTTTTTACGCAACATGGTGAAAACAGTCAACTCCTATTTTCATAGCACTTCACGCAGGTTCTACGCCGGCTACATGCCGAAAATGCTTAAAAATTACGCTTAAAATAAGCATTTACCTAAACCAAGGAACCAGCGTGCCGACTCAGACAGAAATCTCGCAATTCTTGCGCGATGCTTTCCCGCAAACCAAATGCACGGTGGAATCTGTCGGCGCAGCAGGTGATATGCGAGCAGTTGTGCGGCACAGCGTCGGCACGGATGAATTGCGCCCCGGCGGCACGGTCTCTGGCCCGGTGCTCATGACGACGGCTGACGTGGCGCTGTATGTCGCCATCCTCGGGCAGATTGGCATCGTGCCGCTCACGGTCACAACAAGTTTAAACATCAACTTTCTGCGCAAGCCTGCTGCGGATCGCGACATCATTGGCAAATGCACGTTGATCAAACTCGGCAAAACGCTAGCGGTTGGCGAGGTGCAGCTCTATTCTGAAGGCTTGCCCGATATGGTGGCGCACGTCACGGGCACTTACGCTATTCCACGTCAATAACCCGCCAAAAAAATAAACGCTGAACATTTAAGGAATACACATCATGGGCGCTCAATGGAAAGCCAAAGGCAAAGAACTCGCAGCCAATGCACGCGGCAAAATTTTTGGCCGTTTAGCCA
>JAYSRZ010000088.1:0-2184 GCA_043720775.1 Variovorax sp.
GCGGATTGTCCGCCTGTGGCGCGCTCTCGCTGACCGAACGCAGACCCGTAGAGCGTCTGTCCGTGGCCGGGGCTTCTTTCACTTCACCACGCGGCTGCAAGGCCTGCGGCACAGGAAAGGCCATGCCTTGGCCATTCTCACGGGCGTAAATAGCGATGATGTGATCAATCGGCACAACGATCTCTCGCGCTACACCGCCAAATCGCGCTTTGAACTGCAAAAAGTCATTGCCAATTTGCAAGTTGCTCGTGGCATCCATACTGATGTTGAGCACGATCTCGTTATTTTTCACATGATCGCGCGGCACTTTGACCGAATCATCCACATAGGCTGCGACGTAAGGCGTGAGGTTATTGTCGGCACACCATTCATAGAGTGCTCGGAGCAAATAAGGGCGCGTGGATGTAGATTGGCTTGAGTCGATCATTCGTGTATGTTAAACCGAGAAAAAGCGCCATAAACAAAACAGCCTGCATGGACGCAGGCTGTTTTTGATTGAAGTGTCACAAGACTTTACTTGCGCATCACTTTCTCAGAAGGCGTGAGCGCTTCAATGTACGCAGGGCGCGAGAAGATGCGCTCAGCGTATTTGAGCAAAGGAGCAGCGTTTTTCGACAGTTCAATGCCGTAAAAATCCAAACGCCACAACAGCGGTGCGAGAGCGACGTCCAACATGGAGAAGTTATCACCCATGATGAATTTGTTTTTAAGAAAAACGGGCGCCATTTGCGTGAGCTTGTCGCGGATGTGGTGACGCGCTTTGTCGAGCACTTTGTCGTTGCCCTTCAAAGCACGGTTCTCAAGAATCGAGACGTTAGTGAACAGCTCTTTTTCAAAGTTAAGCAAGAACAGACGCACACGTGCACGATCCACAGGATCGCCGGGCATCAATTGCGGATGCGGAAAACGCTCATCGATGTATTCGTTGATGATGTTAGATTCGTAAAGAATCAAATCGCGCTCTACCAAAATAGGCACTTGCCCATAGGGATTCATCACATTGATGTCTTCGGGCTTGTTATACAAGTCCACATCTCGGATTTCAAAATCCATACCTTTTTCAAACAGCACAAAACGGCTGCGGTGGGAGAAAGGGCATGTTGTCCCCGAGTAAAGCACCATCATGGGTGAGAGCTCCTAAAAATCAAAAGGAGTGGAAGCGCATTTGCGCTCCACTCCGGTAGCGATATGGCCGCTAGCAACCATATCAAGAATTATTTAATATCTTTCCAGAACGAGGCATTCAAGCGCCAAGCAATGATCGTGAAGATGCTGAGGAAAATCAACACCCACACGCCAATGCGCACCCGCTGATTTTGACCTGGCTCGCCCATCCACTGCAGATAGTTGACTAAATCATTGACCGTTTGATCATATTGCAGCGGCGTGAGCTGACCAGGTTTGACTTGCTTCCAGCCTGCAAGCACTTGTTCTTCTTTGCCGTGATTTTTCACGGTTTGATAAATCGGCTCGCGCTCGCCTTGCAGCTCCCACAACGGATTGGGCATGCCGATATTGGGATAGGCTTTGTTATTCCAACCCGTGGCTTTTGAATCGTCGCGGTAGTACGTGCGCAACAGTGTGTAGAGATAGTCAGCGCCAGCGCCTTTACCCGCATCAGCGCGCGAGCGCGCGATCACGGTGAGATCGGGAGGCACGCCGCCAAACCATTCTTTGGCTTGCTTGGGATCAATTGACGATTTCATTGTCTCGCCGATTTTATCGGTGGCGAACAACAAATTGTCTTTGATCTGCTGCTCTGTTAGGCCAATGTCTTTCAAGCGGTTGTAGCGCATGTAGGCAGCGCTGTGGCAATTGAGACAATAGTTAACGAAGATTTTGGCGCCGTTTTGCAGCGAAGCCATGTCGTTAACTTTTGGATTGGCTTTATCCCAAGCGATGCCATCACCGGCTGCAAAAGCCGCAGAAAAAGACAAAGCTGCAACGAGAGAGAGAAGAATTTTTTTCATAGTTTTGCGTCTCCCGAAAATCAATGCGCCGCAAAGATCACGCGGTCAGGCACTTCTTTAAATTCGCCCATGCGGCTCCACACCGGCATCAGCACAAAGAAGCCAAAATAAAGCAAGGTGCCGAGTTGGGCGACACGTTGAGCAATGTCTTGCCCAGCGACCACACCCCAAACGCCAGGCGCTTTGATGCCTAGGTAGCCAAGAATGAAGAAGT
>JAYSRZ010000089.1:0-2182 GCA_043720775.1 Variovorax sp.
TCGCCGCGTTTGACGATATGGCGCTGCAAAATCGTCTTGCGCCCCCATTCTTCGACGCTCGTGTGAACTTGCAGCCGCTCGCCATAGGTCGCGCTCACAGAAAATTTCGTATGAATCTCCAGCAGCGGCGTGCCGATGATGCCTTCAGTCTTCACGAGCTCGCGCCACGGCGGGATGCCGCATTGCACAAAAAAATTCAGCGATGAGGCATCCATCCATTTGCTGAAATTCGCAAAGAAAACGATGCCCGCCGGATCGCAATCCGAGAACATCACTTCAACTTCGTAGATGACGGTTTTGCTCATCGCTTTCTTTTTACTTTAAGAATCCGCCTTGAAGTTCAAAGCCGTAACCAAGCGCTTGGCTAATTCAGAGTCTGTGGCCATGCGGCGCACATGCTCAGCGCTGGTGCTGGCTTCGATGTGCGCGCCCAGTGGCGTGACGAAATCGCGAATGTCTTGCTGGTTGATGGCTGCGCGTATGGCTGCATTCAGCGCTTCCCTGACAGCTTCCGGCGTGCCAGCAGGTGCAAAGAAGCCAAACCATTCGCGCACCACCAATTCGCCAAAGCCTTGCTCGCGGTAATTGGGCACATCGGGGGTATGCGGCGAGCGCTCAGGCCCAGACGTTGCGAGGATGCGCACCTTGCCACCTTTGTGATGCTGCACCCAATCGCCCAAGGGTGAAGACATGCCTGCCAACTGGCCGCCCAAGACTTGCGGAATTGCTGGCCCTGAGCCTGCAAATGGCACATTGGTCATTTGCGCGCCGCTGATCATCGCCAAGCGACCCGCCAGCAAATGCGGCATGGAGCCAGCGCCGGGGTTGCCAATGCTGGCTTTGCCCGGATTGGCCTTGGCCCATTCCACGAAATCTTTCACATTTTTGACCGACTCCGGCACGGCAGGGCCGACCACGAGGGCGTGATCCGTTGAATGCCCCATACCGATAGGAGCCACATCTGCTTGGGTGTATTGAAGTTTGGAATATGAATGCGGATAGATCGTGAGCATCGATGCGGGCGAATACAGGATGTGCGCGCCATCCGCAGCGGCGCTCTTGAGCGTCATTACGCCGACTTGGCCGCCCGCGCCGGGCTTGTTGTCAACCAAGACATTGGTCGCATACGCACCGCGAAGTTTGTCACCCACACGGCGCGCAAAGGCATCGGTGGTGCCGCCGGGCGGGAAGCCCACGATGATGCGCAGGTTTTCAACGCGCGCTTGCGCGAAGCTGGGCAGTGACCCAAGGCCGAGCAAGCTGCTTGCAGCGGCGCTCTGGAGGATGTGGCGGCGAGTTGTCATGGCGGATGTCTCCTTAAAAAGTGGCCATAGAAAAGAGAAAGCTCAAGGCTTCAACAGCCCTAGTGCGGTATCGGCATACAGGGCTTCCACCAAGGCGGCGCGGGCGGTGAGCACGGCGCGTTGGTTGATGCTGCCTTTGTCGGTGATTTCGCCTTTGTCGATGCTGGGTGGCTCGGAGAGCACGACAGCGCGGGTGATGCGGCTGGCTGAGCCTGTGGCCGCTGCAGCTTGCGTCGTGAGCATCTTTTGCATCGCGGCTTGAAGTGCTGGATGCATGGCTACTTCCGCGTAACTCGCGCTGTCTGGTAGGTCTAACGCTTTCTTTGCGGGAATGAGCGCAGGGATGATCAGCGCGCCGACTTCGCGCATGTTCAAGCCAGTGATCACCACATCTTGAATGAACGGTGCGCCAGCGGCAATCAGCTTGGCGCGCAGCGGGCCCACGCTCACGAATGTGCCGCTGGAGAGTTTGAAATCTTCGGCCACGCGGCCATCGAATTTGAGGCCAAGGTGGATGTTGCTCTCATCAATCCATTTCACGGCATCGCCTGTGGAGAGGAAGCCTTCTTCATCAAAGGCTTCTTTTGTGGCCTCTGGGTTCTTCCAATAGCCGGGTGTGATGTTCGCGCCTTTGTATCTGACTTCGATTTTGTCTCCATGCTTGACGAGCTTGAGCTCTAAGCCAGCCGCTGGCAAACCGAGATCGCCCGCCTTCACATTCACATTGGTGACGAAGAGGCCAAAGGGCGCAGATTCCGTCATGCCCAAGCCTGATGTCATGGGGATGCGGTAACCGAGCTCTTTCTCTTCCGATTCGTAGAGCGAATCCCAAATGGGTTGGGCGAGCGCTGCGCCGGCGTAGAAAAACATGCGGCAAC
>JAYSRZ010000090.1:0-2175 GCA_043720775.1 Variovorax sp.
TGCATCAATCGGCTCGCCTTCTTTCCACTCTTCTTTTTCCATGAGGATGGGCAGGCTGATGTGATCGGCGTATTTGTTGATGATTTCTTTGAGCTTCCAAAGATTAGCGTACTCCATCGCATCGTCGCGCAAATGCAGCGTGATGCTTGTGCCGCGTGTGGCCTTGGTAATCGTCTCGATCTCAAATTCGCCCGTGCCGCCGCTCGTCCAGCGCGCGCCCTCGGTGGGCTTGGCGCCTGCGCGGCGCGTCTCCACCACCATCGAGTCAGCCACGATGAAGCCCGAGTAGAAGCCCACGCCGAATTGACCGATGAGTGAGCCCTGATCTTTGGCCTGCGATTTCTGCGCATCGGCAAGCTTTCCGACGAATTCTTTCGTACCGCTTTTGGCAATCGTGCCGAGGTTGTCCACGGATTCTTGCTGCGTCATGCCAATGCCGTTGTCAGCAATGGTTAAAGTCTTTGCATCTTTATCGAAGCTCACACGCACTTCTAAATTCGGCGCATCTTCATACAGCTTTCCGTCTTGAATGGCTTCGAAGCGCAGCTTGTCGCAAGCGTCTGATGCATTAGAGATCAGCTCACGCAGAAAAATATCTTTATTGGAATACAACGAGTGCGTGACGAGGTGCAAAAGTTGCGCGACTTCGGCTTGGAAGGAAAGAGTTTGTTTGCTCATAATGTGTCGTTAAACTGAAAGTAAAGAAATGGCGACTGCGCGCCCGATTTCAAGAGGGATTGGTTTGTTGAGAATTCATTCACGGAAGTTTTGGAAGTACCGGCAAGTCACGGAAAAGTCATTCTTCGTTTTTTCTGTGGCTTCCGTGTACTTTCTTAACTTCCGTGTTAACTCTTGCCGCCGAGCCAAACACAAAACCTACATTTGCTCCCAAGGCAAGCCGGCATAGCGCCAGCCGTTTTTCGTGGAGCGATGAAAGCCTTCATCCAAATCGCCTTCAAAACCCTCGGTGATGTTCGTCACATCGGTAAAGCCAGCAGCATCGAGTGCTTTTGCGGCATCAATCGTGCGCTTGCCGCTACGGCAGATCAAATACACTGGGCGATCTTTGCGCCCTGCTTCGCGCTCCACAGCCGCCACAAACGCATCGACCTGAGGCGTGAGCTCAGGATATTCATACCAAGCAATATTCACCACGCCGGGCGGACGGCCCACATAGAGCGATTCAATCTCCATGCGCACATCTAAAAAAAGTGCGTCTGTCGAGCGCAACATCTCGTTCCAAGCGGCGCGGGGGTTCAGGTTTTTCATAAAAAGAGAGCTGGCGTTTTAAACAACGCCTTATTGTCGCCCATCGCATCGGGGCTTAAGCTTATCCCTGAACGCTAAAGCGCACCACGACGGCATTGTCTGCTGTGCGCTCGCAACCCAGCGAGATCTCGCCGCCTCCCACCAGCACGCAATCCGTGCGCCGCAGTGCGGTGGGCTCGCTCTGGCCGCCGGCATAGACCCAAGTGCCATAGCTCGACGCATCGCTCAGCACAAACTGATTGCCACGCACATGCACGCTCGCATGCGTGCGCGAGACGCGCGGATCGCTGATCTCCAGCTCACAGCTTGCAGCGCGCCCCATCTGTACCGACTTGATCGCGCTGCCTGATTGCTGGAGCTTGACGATTTTTCCCGCAAAGCTCAAATGCAGCTCCTGCGTGCGCAGCGCTTGCTTGAATGACACACCCACCATCGTGGCATCGAGATCAACTTCCGTCTTTTTCTGCCAATCGATGCGGTACACCTGCGTCGCCTCATCTTTACCGCGCAAAAACATCGGCCCCAAGCTGCTGAATTCGCTCTGCCGTTCGCTAGGCAGCGCATCCACCACGCGTTGGCTGGTCAGGATTTGTTTGGCGCCCGCCAAATCAGCCAAGCGCGCCGCGCTATTGACTGCATCGCCATAGCAATCGCCATTGATCTCCACCACCTCGCCCGATTCCATCCCAATTTGCAGCTGCAGCGCCAAGCTGCGAAACGTGCCCGAACTAACTGCGAGCTTCTCATCGGCAAACAGCATCAACGGCCGCTCCATGATTTCTCGCTGGATCTCGCAGCAAGCGTTGACGGCCTGATCTTCTTGAGGGAAAACAGCGAAGATGCCATCGCCCAGCGTTTTGACGACTCGGCCTTCGTGTTGTGTGATGGCTCTGCCGAGCGCGTTGT
>JAYSRZ010000091.1:0-2174 GCA_043720775.1 Variovorax sp.
GATGTTGTTCTTTTTTCCAATATCCTGCACCAGAGGTAACCAAGCGGCGCGCGTTTCTTCAGGTTTAGCAGCTTGTACGCCGATGACCATTTTGGCCAAAGGCGGTGTGGTGGGCGTTGAAGCGCAGCCAGCAAGCAGTGCGACTGCAATCGTTGAAATTAGAAAGTGACGTGTTTTCAAAGTATCAATCTCCGATCAAGATTTCGGCAAACTGTTGACTTCTTTTTCCCAGCGCTCGATCAAGCGGCGGCGCTCAGTGGCGCTGCCGTATTTCACGTAGTCGTAGTCAATCATCTTGGCTTTTTTCACATCAGGCATGCGCGCATCTAACTTGGCCGCCGTGTTCGATGGAATTTGAAATTGCTTCGCGGCCACGCCCAATTCTTGCGCAGCTGCGGTGAGCGCGAATTCATAGAATTTCTTCGCAGCATCCACATTGCGTGCGCCTTTGATCAAACTCATAGAGCCGATCTCTGCGCCCGTGCCCTCGCAAGGGAACACAGAGACCACGGGGAAGCCTTGCGCAGCTTCGCCCGGTGCTTCGTGTGCAAAAGCCACGCCAATCACATTCTCGCCACGCGCCGCATTCTTTACAGGCGCTGCGCCTGAGCGTGTGTATTGGCTGATGTTTTTATGGAGCGCTTTCATGTAATCGAAGGCTTGGTTTTCACCCATCAATTGCACGAGAGTGGCAATCTGCGTGTAAGCCGTGCCCGATGTATTGGGATTCGGTGCTTGGATCTCGCCTTTGTAGATCGGATTGAGCAAATCTTTCCAGCAAGCGGGCACAGGCAATTTTTTCTTGGCGATCAATTCCGTGTTCCAGCTCAGGCCCAGTGGCCCAGAATAAATGCCCACAGTTCTATAGTTAGAGGCTTTGGCCTGCGATTGTGCCCAAGGATGCAATGCCTTCAAGCTCGGCGATTGATACACCTCGGTGATGCCCAGATCAGCCGCTTGCAAATGCGGATCTCCCGTGCCGCCAAACCAGATGTCGGTTTTGGGATTGGCTTTTTCAGCATTGAGCTGCGCCATCGCCTCGCCCGAGCCTTTATGCACATAGTTCACCTTGATGCCTGATGAGCGTTGAAAAACTGTGCTGATCAGGCTGCAATGCTCGGCCTGCGCGGAGCAGATCATGTTGATGCTTTGCGATTGCGCGGCGTGTGCGGCAAGGCTCGCAGCAAATCCGATAGCGAGGCATTTGAATGGTTGTTTCACAAAAAGCTCCTGAAAACGTATTGAACACATGGCATCATGCCCGTGCGGATTGCCGGCTGACAGAGGGGAAACGATGGTTTTTTTGATGTCATTTCTTTATACGCGCTTGAGCACTTCGCCGATCTTTTGCGTGTGCTCCTCCGCGCTCATTGGTTTATCGTTCGTCAATCGTTGGCAAGCATTGAACATTTCTAAATGAGCAATAGACACAAGTTGCAAATTGCTGCTTTTGCGAAAGCCGGTGAGGTTGTTCATCTCGCGCAGCATTTGCTTTTTCTTCGTCTGTTTTGCCTAATGAAACGATGAAATCTTGTGCTTTTTTGCGCGTGGCCAAACACGCCCACGATATTTTCTTCGGCCAATTCAATCGCAGGCATATTACCCACCCATGCGTAGTCGAGCAAACCGCGTTTGAAATCTTCCACCAAATCGCCTTGCTGCGCATAGGACTGGGCAGAACTGTTTGCCCCATGTACATGCTCATACGCTCCAAAAATGGCACCCAGCTTTTGAGCATGGCCTCGGCATTGCGCAGAGTGATCAGGCCGAAGAGGCTGCTTTTTTGCAACGACCACACGCGCCGCTCTGCTCACCTGCGCGTTTGCTGCGCCGCAGGTGAGCGCTGCCAAGGAGGTCAAAAGGTCTCTTGTGTTGTGCATGATGTTTTATCTCAGTGCTAATTTCAAAGCGGATGAGTAATTAGATTACTGATCAGAACACTTTTACACTAGAGAAATCCCTCGTAACAGCAATGCAACTTTATTAACTATGAAATTCGATTACATTACGAAATTGAGTTACATGTTTTCAACCCACCCTTAAACATCCCATGAGCTTCAATCTCATCCTCTTTGGTGGCACCGGCGATTTGGCTTGGCGCAAACTCATGCCTGCTTTGTTTCAAGCATTTCGCCATGGCACTTTGCCCGATGGCGGGCGCATTATCGGAGTCG
>JAYSRZ010000092.1:0-2171 GCA_043720775.1 Variovorax sp.
AGAGTTCCCCGGCGCGCTTGTCTCACGCGGCAGCATTGCACAGACTTGGGATTCATCCATCCATTGCCTAGCTGTGTTGTCATGGGGGTTTTCACAGACGATGTGTGCGGCTACGGCAGTTTGCTCGTAGGCAAATTGTTCAAAAACAGCGCCTGTTGCTTCGCGGGTTTGGCTCACGCGGCCTTCGCAAATCACGGTGAGATCAGCATTTGGTGCAGCGGCATCGCTTATCAAATTCACTTCACCCGCAAACGAAATCGCTTGTGATAAACGCTCGCCTAGGGCGGCGGCATCCACGATCCACGCCAAAGGCTCGGTTTGCGCATCAAATGAAATATGCCCCGATTGATCGCCCCAGACCAACATGCGCTGAACTGGCGTTGCATCACTCGGCCATGCGCGCAGATCCATCAGGATTTGGCGAGAGGCGGCGTTGAGCGCAAAACTGCGCACATCTTGCGCCTTCGAAGCAGCAGCGCTGGTGGCTAAAAGCGTGACGCGAATGCGAGCGCGAGCCAGCAACAATGCCAACACCTGTCCCACTATGCCTGCGCCACGAATGCAAATATCTGTTTTCAAGATTTGCATTGTAGAAGGCGGCACAATGAGGTGTACTCGCTCCTCCATAAACCCTGCACTTTGAGATTTCACATGCCAGATCACGACCTGAATGCCAGCATCAGCCGCCTTTTCGTTTACCCGATTAAATCCTGTGCAGGTGTGGAGCTGAAAGAATCACTCTTGATCGAGACCGGCTTGGAATTTGATCGCGCTTGGATGGTGGTCGATGAATCTGGCGAATTCTTGAGTCAGCGCGAATTGCCGCGCATGGCGCTAATTGCGCCTCAGCTCAAGCAATTTGAAATGGTGTTGCGTGCGCCGGGCATGCTTGCTTTGCACATCGCGTTAGATGCCGTAGAAAAGCCTTGCAAGGCGCGCGTGTGGGACGATGAATGCGCAGCTTTTGACATGGGCGATACCGCCGCGCAATGGTTCACGGACTTTTTGATGCAAGAGCGCCCTGCAGGCATGCAAGCCATGAAACTGCGCTTGGTGCGTTTTGATCCCGAGCACAAGCGCGTATCGAATAAAAAATGGACAAAAGGCCAGCAAGCACTCAATCAGTTCTCGGATGGCTATCCTGTGCTGGTGCTGAGCGAGGCATCGCTGGACGAGCTCAACGAGCGGCTTGCCGCTGCTGGGCAAGAGCGCGTGGGCATCGAGCGCTTTCGGCCCAACATCGTGCTCTCTGGCCCGCAGGCGCATGATGAAGACCGCACGGATGAGCTGCACATCTCTGGCGGGGAGGCAGACTTCGCGCTCGCACTCGTCAAGCCCTGCCCGCGCTGCCCGATTCCCAATGTGAACCCACAAACAGCGCAAAGCAGCCCTGAGGTGGGCAATATGCTGCAAACCTATCGGCAAGACGCTCGCGTGGATGGCGCGATTACTTTTGGCATGAATGCGATTGTTGTGCGCCCAGATGCAGAGCCCTTTGATTTACAGCTCGCCGTGGGGCAAACCGTGCGTGGCATGCTGCGGTTTTAAAGCGCCGCAAGATCACCATCGAATACACTCGTAGGCTTTGCCAAAAAGCTTTACCAAATATAGCGCCACAAGGCTGCGCGAGGAATGAATCATGAGTTTGAAATGTGGAATTGTGGGCTTGCCCAACGTCGGTAAATCGACCTTGTTTAATGCACTCACCAAGGCGGGAATCGCCGCAGAAAACTATCCGTTTTGCACGATTGAGCCCAATGTAGGCATTGTTGAGCTCCCAGATTCGCGTTTGGCGCAATTAGCTGCCATCGTGAGCCCCGAGAAGATCGTGCCGGCGATTGTGGAGTTTGTGGATATTGCAGGGCTGGTGGCCGGCGCTTCGCAGGGCGAAGGCTTAGGCAATAAATTCCTCTCTCACATCCGCGAGACGGATGCGATTGTGAACGTGGTGCGCTGTTTTGAAGATCCGAATGTGATTCACGTGGCGGGCAAGATTGATCCAATCTCAGACATTGAAGTGATTCAAACGGAGCTGTGCTTGGCTGATCTGTCCACCGTGGAGAAAAGCTTGCAGCGCTATGTGAAAGTGGCCAAGACAGGTAACGACAAAGAGGCTGTGAAGCTGGTCGCCGTTTTGGAAAAATGCCAAGCCGTGCTCGATCAAGGCAAAC
>JAYSRZ010000093.1:0-6053 GCA_043720775.1 Variovorax sp.
GCTCGGCCTCAAGTTATTGGAATTTTTCGGCATCACGCTGGCTAGCTTCCAAGTCGGCGGTGGCATGCTGCTACTCACATCGTCTCTTGCGATGATCAATGCGCAGCCTGCAGAAGCCAAATCGGCAGACGCGGATATGAATGAAGCCGAGATGGCCGCCCGCACCAGCATCGCCGTCGTCCCGCTCGCGATCCCCTTGCTGACTGGCCCGGCCACGATGTCCACCGTGGTGATCTACGCCGAAAAAGCCAAGACGTTTTTGCAACTCGGCACGTTTGTGGGTTACGGCGTGGTGATCGCGCTGGCCACATTCGCATGCCTTTCGCTCGCGCAGCCGATCGCGCGGGTGCTCGGCAAAACGGGAATCAATGTGATGACTCGCTTGATGGGATTGATCCTCGCGGCGCTGGCCGTCGAAGTGATGGCCGATGGGTTGACGAAGCTGTTTCCGATGTTGGGCAGATAGGCAAAGCGTCGCGGAAACAAAAAAGGGCGCTCGATGCGCCCTTTTTTCATCGCTTGAAATAGATCAAGCGGCTGGTGCAGCTTCCACCGCCGGCGTGCGCAGCTTGATGTGCAATTCGCGAAGTTGCTTCTCATCCACCAAAGATGGAGCTTGCGTGAGCAGGCACTGAGCGCGTTGCGTCTTGGGAAACGCGATCACATCGCGGATGGAATCGGCTTTCGTCATCAGCGTGATGATGCGGTCTAAGCCGAAGGCCATGCCGCCATGCGGGGGCGCGCCGTATTGCAGGGCATCGAGCAAGAAGCCGAATTTAATTTGCTGCTCTTCGGGCGTGATCTTGAGTGCGTCAAACACTTTGGCCTGCACATCGGCGCGATGGATACGCACCGAGCCGCCGCCGATCTCGGAGCCATTGAGCACCATGTCATAGCCCTTGGCAATGCATTTCTCAGGCGCTGTGACCATCCAGTCTTCGTGGCCGTCTTTCGGCGCGGTAAACGGATGATGCACGGCGGTGTAGCGCTGGTTTTCTTCGTCAAATTCAAACATCGGGAAATCAACCACCCACATCGGCGCCCAGCGGTCTTCAAACAGACCGTTCTTTTTGCCGAATTCGCCAAGGCCGATTTTGATGCGCAATGCGCCGATGGCATCGTTGACGATTTTTGTGGTGTCTGCACCGAAGAACAAGATGTCGCCATTCTTCGCGCCGGTGCGCTTCATCACTTCGGCGATTGCTGCATCGTGAATGTTTTTCACGATCGGGGATTGCAAACCATCACGGCCTTTAGAGGCATCGGTGACCTTGATCCAAGCCAAGCCTTTAGCGCCGTAGATTTTCACGAAATCGGTAAAGTCATCGATCTCTTTGCGCGAGAAGCCCGCGCCCTCTGCACCGCCGCCGGGGATGCACAGCGCCACCACGCGGCCATTCTTCATGTTCGCCGCGCCGGAGAACACTTTGAAATCCACATCTTTCATCACATCAGTGAGCTCAGTGAGTTCGAGCTTGATGCGCAGATCAGGCTTGTCTGAGCCGTATTTGTGCATCGCGTCTGCATACTTCATCACCGGGAATTCGCCCAAATCAACATTCATGGTTTGCTTGAACACATCGGTCATCATGCTCTGGAACATGTCGCGAATTTCTTGCTCGGTGAGGAAGGAAGTCTCGATATCAATCTGCGTGAATTCCGGCTGACGATCTGCGCGCAAATCTTCATCGCGGAAGCACTTGGTGATTTGGTAATAGCGGTCGTAGCCGGCCACCATCAAGAGTTGTTTAAAAAGCTGTGGCGATTGCGGCAGCGCAAAAAATTGACCATCATGCACGCGGCTGGGCACGAGGTAATCGCGCGCGCCTTCTGGCGTGCTCTTAGTGAGCATCGGCGTTTCAATATCGATGAAGCCCGCGCTATCGAGATACTTGCGCACGGCCATCGCCACTTTGTAGCGCAGCATCAAATTATTCTGCATGTAAGGGCGGCGCAAATCGAGCACGCGATGCGTGAGGCGCGTGGTCTCGCTCAAGTTGTCATCATCAAGCTGGAAAGGCGGCGTGACCGATGCATTCAGCACATTGAGCTCATGGCACAAAATTTCAATCTTGCCGCTTTTGATGTTGTCATTCGTCGTGCCAGCCGGGCGCGCGCGCACCAGGCCTTTGATCTGAATGCAATACTCGTTGCGCACCGTCTCGGCGGCTTTAAAAGTGTCTGCGCGATCAGGATCACACACGATTTGCACCGCGCCTTCGCGATCCCGCAGATCAATAAAAATCACGCCGCCATGATCACGCCGGCGATTGACCCAGCCGCAGAGCGTGACGATTTGGCCAAGATGCGCCTCGGTCACGAGGCCGGCATAGCTGGTGCGCATGGAAGAGACTGCTGACATATTCGGGTTCACTTTCTAAATTTATATACTGGGCACGGGCGTTGAAACTACGGACGCGAGGCCACAGACGCAGGGGTCACAGATGCAGAGGCCACAGCTTGCGGCCCACCAGGCACGACAACGCCCATCGAGACGATGTATTTCAGCGCTTCATCGACGCTCATCGTGAGCTCAATGCAATCGCTTTTCTTGATCAATATAAAGTAGCCGCCAGTAGGATTCGGCGTGGTGGGCACATAGACGCTCACGTATTCATCCTTACCGCCGTTTTGCAAATGCTTGGCCACATCGCCGGCCGGTGAGCCGGTAATGAAAGCAATCGTCCATACATTCTCGCGCGGCCATTGCACGAGCACAGCCGTGCGAAACGCATTGCCGCCATCGGAGAAAAGCGTATCGGAGACTTGCTTGACGCTGGAATAAATCGAGCGCACCACAGGAATGCGGTTGAGCAGCGCATCCCACCATGAGACGAGCTTTTTACCGAGGAAATTACTCGCCGCAGCGCCGACGATCAGCAAAATAGCAAAAGCCAAAATCACACCAAAACCAGGAATATGAAATCCGATCAACTTATCGGGATGCCATGCCTGCGGCAGGATTTGCAAGGTTTTATCAAGGCTTGATACGATCCAATCAAGCACCCAAACCGTCACCATCACCGGCACGATCACGAGCAAGCCAGCGAGCAACCATTTGCGAATAGATTTCATCATGATTTTTAAAGGCTTTTTAGCTCTTAGAAGGCGTGGAACTTGCGGGAGGCGCTACTGATTTAGGAGTAGCTGGTGCAGCGGCGGCAGCGGGTGCTGGAGCTGCCGCAGGCGCTGGAGCAGCCGTTGCGGCCGGCGCATCGGTTTTCGGCTTCGCATCTTCAGCCGCTTTGCCCACGCCGCTGTTTGCGCCGTCGCCATTGCCCCGAAAATCGCTCACATACCAGCCGGCGCCTTTGAGTTGAAAACCAGCCGCAGTCACTTGCTTTGTAAATGCAGCAGCGCCGCAGGCGGGGCAGATAGTGAGCGGATCGTCGGAGATTTTTTGCAGCGCGTCTTTGGCGTGGCCGCAAGCGGAGCATTTGTAGGCGTAAATGGGCATGATTTGAGTGCCTTTTAGGGCAACTCAGCATTATAGTTTGCCCCGCTTGGAGCGGCATTTAGCCCCGCCTTCAGCCCAGAGCATGCTTCGGAATCGGCTGCCCAGTATTTTTGATGATCTGCGGCATGAGCGAGCCGATCAGCATCAAAGCAGCTGAGGCAAACAAACCCATCAAATTCGCCGGCACGATGAATTCGGTGCCAAGTTTCATCACGCCCAGCCACACAGCCAGGCCGCCAATCGCCGCAAACAGAGCGCCCTGCGTGGTAGCGCGCTTCCAATATGCGCCAGCAATCAGCGGGATGAATGCACCGGCGAGCGTCACGTTGTAGGCGTTTTGCACCATTTCATACATCGTGCTTTTGCTGTTCAAAGCAAAGGTCAAGGCAATGGCTGTGAACGCGACCAAGATGAGGCGCAATGTGAAAAGGAATTGCTTATCACTCATCTTCGTAGCGCGCTTGTCCAGCACGAGAGGCTTCAAAACGTTTTCCGTAAACAGCGAAGTGGGCGCGAGCAAAGCGCCGCTGGCGGTGGACAAAATGGCAGAAAGAAGAGCGCCGAAAAACATCACCTGCGCCCACAGTGGCATTTTGTTGAGCACTAAATCGGGCAAAACTTTCTGAATCTCGCGCGCATCGTCGCTGGCAAAAAGTTTGGCAACCTGAGGATCAGCCACCACAGCCGCATACGCAATAAAAATCGGCACAAAGGCAAAGCAAAAATAAATCAAACCGCCAAAAATCGTGCCGCGAACAGCGGTTTTCTCATCTTTGGCACTCGTCATGCGCTGAAACACATCTTGCTGTGGGATCGAGCCAAACGCAAAGGCAAAAAACGCACCTGCCATCGCCCACCAGCCCTTAGCTTCCACGGGCATCCAATTGAATTTGCCGTCAGACGCAGCTTGCGCGATCACTTTGTCCGCCCCGCCCGCCATATCGCTCACCAGCCAAGCCACGAGCGAGAGGCCAATGATGATCACCACGGTTTGAAAAAGATCGGTAAACGCCACCGACCACATGCCGCCAAAAATCGTATAAACCATCACAACTGCGCCGCCGATCAAAATCGCCGAATTAAGCGCCACCGCGCCGCCCGAGAGCACATGAATCACCAAGCCCAACGCCGTCATTTGCGCTGACGTCCAGCCCAGATACGAAGCCACAATCGCAAAGCTCGTGATCACCTCAACGCCTTTGCCGTAACGCTGCCGATAAAAATCGCCAATCGTCATCAGATTCATGCGATAAAAAAGCTTGGCAAACAAGAGCGCTGCGAGTACGAGGCAGACCGACGCGCCAAACGGATCGCCCGAAATACCGCCCAGCCCGTCTTTCGCAAACGTGGCTGAGATCGAGAGCACAGTCTCTGCGCCAAACCATGTGGCGAACACGGTGGCCATGTTCATATACAGCGGCAAACTGCGCCCCGCCACCATGTAATCCGCCGAGCTTTTCACGCGGCGAGCGGCCACTAAGCCGATCGCAATGGTCACAGCCAAATAAAAGGCGACAAAAATAATCAGCGAATTCACAAGCAGTCTCTCCAAATCAAGTTGGACGAGATTTTATGCAGCTTGTGGGCTATTTTTCGCACTCAATGCATCGACAAAGGGTTTGTACGCAGGCATGATTCAAACCGGAAGTCGCTATATTTTTAGTAGCACTTTACGCAGGTTCTACGGGCGAAAAGAGGCGATTTGATCTAAATATCAGCAGCGCAAGCGTCACCACAGGCGAATCTTCAAATACACCATGATCAGAGCCATACCGACGACGAAGCCAACGGCGCTGTAGATGATTTTTTGCAGCAGCGCATTGGTCCGCTTTTGCTCTTGCAGGAGCTCTTTGATGAGCGCGTCGTTGCCACTGTCTGTGCGCTGCAAAAAATTGGTTAGCAGCTGCGGCAGTTGGGGAACGAGCTTCGCATAGCGCGGCGCTTGCGCTTTGAGCGCATCAGTAAAGCGCTGGGGCCCAACTTGCTCGAGCATCCATTTCTCTAAAAATGGCTTAGCCGTCGCCCACAAATCCAAATCAGGATCGAGCTGACGGCCTAAGCCTTCGATGTTGAGCAGCGTCTTTTGCAGGAGCACGAGCTGCGGCTGAATCTCGACTTTGAAGCGGCGCGAGGTTTGGAAGAGGCGCATCAGCACCAAGCCTAAAGACAGTTCTTTCAACGGCCGGTCAAAGTACGGCTCGCAGACCGCGCGAATGGCCGATTCCAGCTCATCCACCCGCGTGTGCGCCGGCACCCAGCCTGATTCGATATGCAGCTCGGCCACGCGCTTGTAATCGCGGCGGAAGAAGGCGGCGAAATTATTGGCGAGATAGTCTTTATCGACCTCAGTCAGCGTGCCCACAATGCCGAAATCCAGCGAAATATAGCGGCCAAAAGTCTCTTTCGCCGTGCTCACTTGAATATTACCGGGATGCATATCAGCATGAAAAAAGCCATCACGGAAGACTTGCGTGAAAAAGATCGTCACGCCATCGCGGGAGAGCTTTTTCATGTCGACGCCGAGCGCTTTAAGTTGCTCAATTTGGCTAATCGGCAGCCCCACCATGCGCTCCATCACGATCACTTCCGTATGGCA
>JAYSRZ010000094.1:0-6023 GCA_043720775.1 Variovorax sp.
GATTGCCAACCCAGCTTGGCAAGTGCCAAGCTGGACGTTTGGCATTCAAGAAGCTGAGCTGCAAAAACAAGTGAACGCTGCCAAGGCGCAAGGCGCGCAAGCTATTGTGCTGCTCAGCCACAACGGCATGGATGTGGATTTGAAGCTCGCCTCGCGCGTCACAGGCATTGACGCGATTCTGGGCGGGCACACGCATGATGGCGTGCCCAAGCCCACGATGATCACGCGCACCGATGGGCAAACGTTGGTGACCAATGCCGGCAGCAATGGCAAATTCCTTGGCGTGCTGGATATCGATGTGAGCCAAGGCAAGGTGAGGGCCGTGAACTATCGCTTGCTGCCCGTGTTTGCCAACATGCTGCCCGCAGACCGCGAGATGCAGGCTTACATTGACAAGGTGCGCGCGCCGTTCAAGGCAAAGCTGGAAGAGCCGCTGGCCATCACAGAAGGCATGCTGTATCGACGCGGCAATTTCGCAGGCAGCGTCGATCAAGTGATCATGGATGCGCTGCTGCAGGTGCGCGGCGCGGAGATTGCGTTCTCGCCCGGTTTCCGCTGGGGCACTTCTCTTTTGCCTGGTCAAGCGATCACGCGCGAGCATGTGATGGATCAAACAGCCATTACGTATCCGTGGACAACCGTGACTGACATCAAAGGCGACATGCTTAAAGTGATTTTGGAAGACGTGTGCGACAACCTCTTTAATCCCGATCCGTATTACCAGCAAGGCGGCGATATGGTGCGCGTGGCCGGCATGAGCTACACCTGCGAGCCCGGCGCGAAAACGGGCGAGCGTATCTCAGACATGCGCTTGCGTGGCCAGCTAATTGATCCGAACAAGACGTACAAGGTAGCAGGCTGGGCACCCGTGCAAGAGGCCAGCAAAAACGCTGGGCCGCCCGTGTGGGATGTTGTCGAGACGTATCTGAAAAGCCAAAAAGTGCTCAAGCCTGTGAGCGTGAACAATCCGAAACTTCTTGGTCTGGCTGGCAACCCCGGAATCGTGTGAAACTCTGAGTATTAAACGCACTCGAACGCTGAATCGCAAGCGTATGCTGTGTTTGCTTGAAAAGGGACGTAACTATGAATTCAATAGCGCTCCACGCAGATTCTATGCCGGCGATATGCCGTTTTTCCTTAAAAATACTAGCTGCAACTAGCGCCGCAGTACTGATGACTGCCTGCGCAGGCGTAGGCACAAGCATCGGCATCAGCGTGCCCATTGGCGGCTTCGGCGGCGTGGGCGTGAGCATCGGCTCCGGCGGCACAGTTTCCGGGTCAGTCGGCGTAGGCGCAGGTGGCGGCTCGGTTAGTGTGGGAGCTTCTGGGCAACTGCCTAAACCTGCCGAGAAAAAGCCTGAAGCGGAGGCTGAGAAAAAAGAAGAGAAGAAGCCTTAAAGCCCTTCCAGCCTAGCTAGGCCACGGCCCAAGGATTCACGCAGCGCACACCCATCGGCTCAAAATCTTTCGTGTTGCGCGTCACCAGAGTGAAGCCATGCACACTGGCTGTCG
Source organism: Variovorax sp. (assembly GCA_043720775.1). GTDB lineage: Bacteria > Pseudomonadota > Gammaproteobacteria > Burkholderiales > Burkholderiaceae_C > JANMDU01. Next base: position 1,513 of record JAYSRZ010000094.1, read on the forward strand.
CAGCAAGCATCGCATCCATTTCAGGCTTTGGATCGGGAACGTGTAATGCAGCGCAAACAGACACTACGCTCTCATCAACGCTGAGTATTCGAGAATTGAATTCTGGTTTGAGCTTCTGCGCAAACCATCTCTGCAAGATGGCCGCTTGAGGCTTATCGCGCCGCTCCAGTTGCAAAATACTGCGCTCAATTTCAAAGAGCGTGATCACGCTGATATACAAATCTTGGCTCTGTTGCGCGGCGAACCAAGCTTTCACTTGTTCAGAGCCGATACCTTTGACGATTTTGCGAGTCTCTGATACTACATTCGTGTCGAGTAAAAACATTCGCCGCTTTCAGCTCAAATCCAGTGGGCGCTGCGGCTGAATCGTGCGCGGTGGAATCTGTAAGTCCACGTTAGCCGCTTCTTCGTCATACAAAGCAAACAAAGTGCTCATCCCATCTCTGGGCTTAGCAAGCTTTTGGTATTCGCGAATGCTGAGAAGTACAAGCGAAGGCTGCCCGCGATCGGTGATGAACACAGGGCCATTCGCCGCTTCTCGCTTAGCGCGAGCCGTGTCTTGGTTGAACTCTCTGCTGGTGAAAGTGGACGATTTTTTTAAGCTGCTCATGGGGACGACCTCCAATGTAGCAATGTTACTACATTTGCGAAAACCGTTCGAACTGAGTTCAGCCAGTCCTGAGTGTGTCGAAGGATCGAAACCTTCTTTGCGCTTTTGGCATTCAACCGTTTTACTCAACCCGCTCGCCTGCCACGTGACATGCCCGAAAAAGCCGAGGCCTTTCTTTCGTGCAGTGTTCCCACGCGCAAGCTGCGAGCTGCATACCTCTGTGGTTTTGATAACGTGCTTTGCCGCGCTCAACCGAAGAAAGACTTCGTTTTTTCAGACCCATCACGTAGCGGATTAGATGTTTGGGACGTCAATGCTTGTGCAACCAGAGATGTGGGTTATATTGATGCGAATCCACTTGAATAAGTTACGTAAGACTGTAAAGCGATGTCTAAGCAATTCCTTGAAAACCTATTTGCGACAGCGGCATTGGTTGGCACAGAAGCGTGGTTTCTAAAGGGGTTTTTTGTCGGTGAACCAGAGTTTGAACCGGGGATTGCATTTTTAGCAGCACTTGGAATCGTTCTTGTCAAAGAGCCAATCCGTGCAAGGTTGTCAAGCCAGCCACAAGTGCTAGAGCATGATCAAGCACTCTTCACTAAATTTCTTTGCGACCTACCGACCGAGCCAACAATCAGAGCCCTTAAAGAGCATGATTTCGGTGGGCCGCTGTTACGGTCTTCTATCCAGCAATTATCTGACTTCTGCAACTCTTGGGATAACGTAGAAAAGGAGTTTGTGGATCAAGAGCTGGAGCGGGAGAGGAAGTCTCTACTAGCGGCTGCAAGTGAATTGGCGACAGAGATTGCAGGACGTACTGTACCAAGTCGCGGATTAGACTACATCACTGTCTACTCTGATACGCAGCGTGCGGAGAGTGGTGGAAGACGTCCACCTGACGTTATAGAAGACGCTCGAGTTCTAAACCTAAAGGCATCGGATTTTGTTCCTAAGTATGAGGCATTTGTTCGTCTTTGCCGTAGGAAACTAGCGCGGTAAGTTACATGCTTTGTGTGAGAGCATGTCGTTCGGCATACTGATTACGCAAGAGTTAACATGTTAATCACGTCTAATCCGCTACGTGATGGGTCTGAAAAAACGAAGCCTTTCTTCGGTTGAGCGCGGCAAACTACGTTATCAAAGCCACAGAGGTCGCAGCTCGGCGCTTGCGAGTCGAGAGTTACACGAAAGAAAGGCCTCGGCTTTTTCGGGCACGTCACGTGGCAGGCGAGCGGGTAGAGCGGAACGGTTGGACACCAATAATTCAAAGAAGGCTTCGACAGGCTCAGCCCGAACGGGGTTTTGACCCTTGAGCGAGTTTGCTCAAATCCCCGCTGGCTTCATCATTGTGCTCATGCGGTCTACTGCTTTGAGCGTGATCGTTTTCAAATCCGCACCTTGCAGCACCGTTAGCTTGATCTCGCCTTCGGGCGATGCGCGATCCCATACTTTTTTGTAGAAGGTTTCTAGGTTGGCGACTTTTGCATCATCTACGGCTAGCACCACATCGCCTACCTTTAAGCCTGCAGCTTGCGCGGGGCTATCGGGGTTGATGCGCACGATCTGCACTCTGCCGCCTTGCTCGGAAGACGTAAGGCCGAGCCAAGGGCGCTTGGAGAGTTTGCTGCTGCCGGTTTGCAGCATCTCGGCCATGATGGGCTTGAGTAGATCGACGGGGACGAACATGTTGCCGGGTAATCTCACGTTCTCTCCCATGGCATCCATCACGAAGAGGCTGCCGATGCCCAGCAGCTCGCCTTTTTGATTGAACAGCGGCGCGCCGGAATGGTTTTGCATTGGCGGGCTGGTGAAGAGCGCGCCATCGATGTGATATTCCCAATAGCCGGAGAAGGCGCGTTTGCTGACCAGCTGCGTCATGCCGACATCGGCGTCGTCATCGCTGGATGCGCCTGTGCTGACCATGAGCGATTCGCCGGTTTTCATCGCTTGGCTGCCGCCCAAGGGCACGGGCGCGATGCCGCGCAGCGGCACAACGGGGCGAATCAGGCCGAAGCCAGTGGCTAAATCGTAGGCCACGACGCTAGCGGGGACGGTTTTCTTATCGACGGTGGTGATCTGAATTTGATCGGCTTCGAGGATCAAATAGCCGATGGTGACGATCAAACCGTCTGCGCCGATGACGACGCCCGAGCCGCTGCGCGCTTTGCCCAGCGTTTGCGCTGAGCGTGCGCCTTCAGCGGCGATGACTTGCACGCCGACGACGGCGGCTTGTGCCTTCGTCAGCGCGTTGATGGTGTCTTGCGCGCTCGCGGTTGTGGCGCTCGCAGGCGGCGTGGCGGCTTGCGAGGGCAGCGTGCTCAATACAAGAGCTGCTGCAAAAGCCAATGAGAGACGCGAGGTGAATAACGAAGCTGAGCGCATGAGATGTTCTCCAAACAGTTGCCATGAATAGTGCTCTCAAACACACAGGCTTGCAACCGGATCACTCAGCCATTTGCGTAGCGGCAGCATCGCGCAAGCGGGTTGTTTGCAGAGGCTACGCTTTTGATAGCACTCCACGCAGTAAATACGCCGGCTAGAGGCCACTTTTTATTAGAAAATGAGCTTGTCAAGCTTTTTTTCAAAGAGTTTTAAAAGCCATACAGCTTGCAAGGAACGTGGCGAAGATACAAATACTTGCATTTGGCGGGTGACTCGATTCAAAGCCGAGCAAAGCCCACAATTTACCTGTACTCATACCCAAAACAGCTAAAATCTATGCATTTGATCGATCCATTTGGATATATCAAAGGTAATTGAGAGCACTAAAAGACGATGCGCACAGGCTGTCCACCATCCATCCACAGGCCATCCCTAGCAATCTCAAAGATTGTCCATAGAAATTGTGGATAAGCTGTTAATAATTTCTCGTTGCAGGCTTGCAACGCACCCTGGTTAGAGAATTTTTCCGTATGCCCAAGACCCGCTTGCCCTACAATGAAAGTCCAACTATCGCAGTTGCCAATAGATTGTTGGTTTGTAGGGCACGTCTCCAAAAGGACGTGCCCTTTTTCTTGTCCGCAGTATTTGCACTCGTTTAAGAGTCATACGGATCAAGCACTTATTGAATTCACTTGAGATTTTTGTTGATGAACCACATTAGAAATTTTTCCATCATCGCGCACATTGATCACGGCAAATCCACGCTCGCTGATCGTTTGATCCATCGCTGCGGCGGCTTGTCTGATCGCGAGATGAGCGAACAAGTCTTGGATTCGATGGACATCGAGAAAGAGCGTGGGATAACTATCAAAGCGCAGACCGCTGCGCTGCAATACAAAGCGCGCGATGGCCAAATTTATAACTTGAATTTGATCGACACACCGGGCCACGTGGACTTCTCTTATGAAGTGTCGCGCTCACTCTCCGCATGCGAAGGCGCGTTGCTCGTGGTTGATGCATCGCAAGGTGTGGAAGCGCAGACGGTGGCGAACTGCTACACCGCGCTTGATCTCGGTGTGGAGGTTTCTTGCGTGCTCAACAAAATGGATTTGCCGCAGGCCGATCCTGAGACGGCGAAAAAAGAAATTGAAGAAGTGATCGGCTTGGATGCGTCTGATGCGATTGCAATCTCGGCAAAGACGGGCATGGGCATTGATGAAGTGCTGGAGATGGTCGTGGCAAAAGTGCCGCCGCCGCGTGGCAATCCGGATGCGCCGCTCAGAGCCATGATCGTGGACAGTTGGTTTGACAGCTATGTGGGCGTGGTGATGCTGGTGCGCATTGTGGATGGCCGCTTGGCCAAAGGCGACAAGATTTTGATGATGGCTAATGGCTCGCAATACAACGCAGACAGCATTGGTGTGTTTACGCCTTCGGATGAGCCGCGCAAATCGCTCGAAGCGGGCGAAGTGGGCTACATCATTGCGGGTATCAAAGAGCTCAAAGCGGCGAGGGTGGG
>JAYSRZ010000095.1:0-18356 GCA_043720775.1 Variovorax sp.
ATGGAAGATGCGTTTGACATCGTGCTCGATTTATCTGAGCAGCCTTTGATTGACTGGCATGCCGCGCCACAGGGCTATTTCACAGATTCCGGCGCTGCGACATTGATCAAACTGCGCGATCTCGTCGGCGAATTCGAAAAACCTAAATTCTTCACCTACAAACAAAAAATCTGCGCCCATTCGCGCAACACATCGGTGGGCTGCAATGCCTGCGTGGATATTTGCTCAGCGCACGCGATTACGAGCGAGAAATCGCGTCAGCAGATCAAAGTCAACCCCAATCTTTGTATCGGCTGCGGCGCATGCACCACCGTTTGCCCCACGGGCGCACTCAGCTACGCGTATCCGAAGGCGAGTGAGCAGGGCGCAAAGATCAAATCGCTGCTCACGACGTACGCTGCCGCTGGTGGCAAAGAGCCTGTTTTGCTTTTGCACAGCCAAGGCACAGGGTCGCAACTGATCGAGCAACTGGGCCGCGCCGCGCAGCTGAAAAAAAACAATGGCGTGCCGCACAACGTGATGCCGCTGGCGCTGTGGCACACGGCGAGTATGGGCATCGAGGTGTGGCTCTCAGCGATTGCGATGGGCGCAAACCAAATCGCAGTGCTCACCACCAACGAAGAAGCACCAGATTACTTGCGCGGCCTGCGCGAGCAAATGGCTGTTGCGCAAACTTTGCTCAATGGCTTGGGCTATGCCGGCACGCATCTGAAATTGATCGAAGCAACCGATGCAACAAACCTTGACGCAGCTTTGCAAGTGCTCAAGTTAACAAAGCAAACGTTGCCTGCCAAGCCCGCCCGCTTTGCCTTTCCGTCAGAAAAACGCAGCACGCTCGATCTTGCGCTCGATCATCTGATCACGCATGCGCCCGTGTCTCCAGCCCCTGAGCAGATCGAGCTGCCGAAAGCCGGTTCGCCGTTCGGCACATTGCTGGTCAACAAAGACACTTGCACGCTGTGCCTGTCCTGCGTCAGCGCCTGCCCCAGCGCCGCGCTGCAAGACAACCCCGAGCGCCCGCAGCTTAAATTCATTGAGAAAAATTGCGTGCAATGCGGTTTGTGTGTGCAGACCTGCCCCGAGAACGCCATCACGCTTCAGCCACGCTTGCTGCTCACCAAAGAGCGTGGCCAAGCCCGCGTACTCAATGAGCAGCCGCCGTACGCCTGCATTCGTTGCGCCAAGCCATTTGGCACGCTCAAAGCCATCGAAGGCATGCTGGGCAAGCTGGTCGGCCACAGCATGTTTCAAGGTGATGCGCTTAATCGCTTGAAGATGTGTGGTGATTGCCGCGTGATTGATCTGCATTCGGCCACCAATGAAGCCAAGATTCAAGATATCCCACGTTAAGCCTTCAAGATGACAACCATGAGCACCACTGCAACTTTTGATGAAGAAACTGCGAGAGCGGAAGTTTATGGTTTGCTCGCTGCGCTGCTCTATGCGCCGCCTACGCCTGAGCTGCTCGCGCAATTGCGCGTGGCCGTGACGCAAGCACCGCAAGAAGGCGGGTTTTTGGAGGAAAGTTGGGGCGAGGTTGTGTCAAACGCTCGGCAGATGACGGATGCGCAAATCGCCGATGAGCACTCGCAGCTTTTTGGCGGTATGGGCAAGCCCGAGGTGTATTTGTTTGGCTCGCATTACCTCAGCGGTTTCTTGAATGACAAGCCTGTTGCGCGTTTGCGCACAGCGCTTCTCAAGCTCGGCATCGAACGCGATGAAGCCATGAGCGAGACGGAAGATCACTTTGCCTATTGCTGCGAAGTGATGCGATTTTTGATTGCCGGAGACGACGTGAGCGTGTCCAACCTCACGCATCAAAAAGAATTTTTTGGCGAACATATGCAGCCTTGGGCGATGCAGATGTGTGAAGCGTTATCCGCGCATCATCGCGCTGCTTTTTATCGATCGCTTGCGGGATTCATGCAAGCCTTCCTCAGCGTAGAAATGCAAGGCTTTGACCTGCTTGTGTAAGTTTGGCGTGATGCCTGCGTAAGCTGCAAGAAGGTATCGCTCAAAGTAAGCGTATTCCCTATGCAATGATTCACCAAATTTTCACGGATTCAATTGCACAAACCCATGCAGTGCCCTACATTAGTGCTATCAAAGTTGACAAGCCAATCCATGAAGGAATTAGCCATGAGTAAAGAAGCCACTACGTCATCCAGACGCGGTATGTTGTTCGGCGCAGCCGCCGCAACTTCTGCAGTCGCAGCGATTGTTGCACTGCCCAAAATTGCTGCAGAAGAAGCTGCCGTTGAAGTTCTCAAGCCCGCCCCAGAAAAAGGCGGCGGATACAGCCTCACAGCACATGTGAAGCAGTACTACAGCACCACTTTGATTTAAAAATTTCTTCTTTGGAGCAACCTATGTTGTTGACTAAAAAATCATCCTCGACTGGTGAAAAAAGCGGTCGCTCGCCTTTCGTTCACAATTTATCGCGCGGCCTATCGCAAGCGATTCCTACTGTTGACCGGCGTGCTTTCCTGCGCCGCTCTGGCTTGGGTGTCGGCGTAGGCATCGCTGCTTCGCAACTCGTGCTTGTGAAGAAAGCCAAAGCAGCTTCTGGTAATTCGATTGATGGCAGCGGCAAGATCGAAGTCAAGCGTACCGTGTGTACGCATTGCTCAGTCGGCTGTGCGATCGATGCGGTGGTTGAAAACGGCGTGTGGACGCGCCAAGAGCCGGTGTTTGATTCGCCGATCAATCTCGGTGCGCATTGCGCCAAAGGCGCAGCGATTCGCGAGCATGGCCATGGCGAATTCCGCCTGCGCTATCCGATGAAGTTGGTCAACGGCAAATACGAGCGCATTACTTGGGATACTGCGCTGAATGAAATCAGCGCCAAGATGCTCGATCTGCGCAAAGCCAGCGGCCCTGATTCGCTCTTCTTTGTCGGGTCGTCGAAACACAGCAATGAGCAAGCTTATTTGCTGCGCAAGTGGGTCAGCTTCTTCGGCACGAACAATTGCGATCACCAAGCCCGTATCTGTCACTCTACGACTGTTGCTGGCGTAGCCAACACATGGGGCTACGGCGCGATGACCAATTCGTACAACGACATGCAAAACAGCAAGGTCGCGATGTACATTGGCTCGAACGCTGCAGAGGCGCACCCTGTGAGCTTGCTGCACATGCTGCATGCCAAGGAAAATGGCTGCAAGATGATTGTGGTCGATCCGCGCTTCACGCGCACGGCTGCGAAGGGTGATGAGTATGTACGCATCCGCTCGGGCTCAGATATCGCTTTCCTCTTCGGTCTCTTGCATCACATCTTCAAAAATGGCTGGGAAGACACCAAATACATCAATGATCGCGTCTATGGTATGGACAAGATCAAAGAAGAGGTGATGACGAAATGGACGCCCGATAAAGTCGAAGAGGCTTGCGGCGTGCCAGAAGCGCAAGTCTACAAAGTGGCCAAGATGCTCAATGATCATCGCCCGGGCACGATCGTTTGGTGCATGGGACAAACGCAGCACACGATTGGCAATGCCATCGTTCGCGCATCGTGCATTTTGCAGCTCGCGCTTGGCAATATTGGCGTGAGCGGCGGCGGCGCAAACATTTTCCGTGGCCATTGCAACGTGCAGGGCGCCACCGATGTAGGCCCGAATCCTGATTCATTGCCCGGCTACTACGGCTTGGTTGAAGGCTCATGGAAGCATTTTGCTGCGACTTGGGGCGTGGATTTTGAGTGGATCAAAAAGCAGTTTGCCAATCCCGGCATGATGACCAAATCGGGCACAACAGTCTCTCGCTGGATTGACGCTATCCTAGAGAAAAATGAGCTGATCGATCAAGACAGCAATGTGCGCGGCATGTTCTTCTGGGGTCATGCGCCAAATTCGCAAACGCGCGGATTGGAGATGAAGCGCGCGATGGATAAGCTAGATTTGATGGTGGTGGTTGATCCCTATCCATCAGCCACAGCCGCGATGGCTGCGATGCCCGGCAAAGCGGAGGATCAAAATCCGAATCGGGCTGTGTATCTGTTGCCAGCTACCACGCAGTTTGAAACCAGTGGCTCATGCACCGCATCCAATCGTTCGATTCAGTGGCGCGAAAAAGTGATTGAACCACTGTGGGAAAGTCGCTCAGATCACATGATCATGTATCAGCTGGCGCAAAAGCTCGGCTTTGATAAAGAGTTGGTGAAAAACTACAAGATGCAAAAAGTAGGCGGCATGGATGAGCCAGTGCCAGATGACATCTTGCGTGAGATCAACCGTTCGGTCTGGACGATTGGCTACACCGGTCAAACGCCAGAGCGCATCCAAGCGCACATGCGCAACATGGATAAATTTGACGTCAAAACGCTCAAATCCAAAGGCGGTAAAGACGCAAAAACAGGCTATGACCTCACGGGCGATTATTTCGGCCTGCCATGGCCTTGCTACGGCACAGCCGAGATCAAGCATCCTGGCTCGCCGAATTTGTATGACACCAGCAAACACGTGATGGATGGCGGCGGCAATTTCCGCGCTAACTTTGGCGTGGAAAAAGATGGCGCGAATTTGCTCGCAGAAGATGGCTCGCACTCCAAGGGTTCAGACATCACCACCGGCTATCCCGAGTTCGATCACCTCTTGCTCAAGAAGCTCGGCTGGTGGGACGATCTCACCGATGTTGAGAAAACAAAAGCCGAAGGTAAAAACTGGAAGAACGATTCATCTGGCGGCATCATCCGCGTCGCGATGAAGCATGGCTGCCATCCGTTTGGCAACGCCAAAGCCCGCGCTGTGGTGTGGAACTTCCCCGATGCTGTGCCAATTCACCGCGAGCCACTTTACGGCAACCGGCCAGATCTTATGGCAAAATACCCAACGCACGAAGACCGTAAAACGCTCTGGCGCTTGCCCACGCTGTACAAATCGATCCAGCAAGAAAACATTGCCAAGAAAGTGCATGAGAAATTCCCATTGGTGATGACTTCTGGCCGTTTGGTGGAATACGAAGGCGGCGGCGAAGAAACGCGCTCCAATCCTTGGTTGGCTGAGTTGCAGCAAGAGACTTTCATCGAGATCAATCCGAAAGCCGCTGCGGATCGCAACATCAAAAACGGTGATCGTGTTTGGGTGCTGACGCCTACAGGCGGGCGCATGAATGCGCAAGCGATGGTGACGGAGCGCGTGGGCGCAGATACGACGTTTATGCCTTTCCACTTCTCTGGCAAATGGCAGGGTGAGGATATGAAGACGCATTACCCGAATGGAGCAGCACCCATTGTGCGAGCTGATTCGATTAACACCGGCACAACGTACGGCTACGACATCGTCACGATGATGCAAGAAACGAAAACGACGGTCTGCAACGTCGAGAAAGCATAAGGAAAAATATCATGGCACGGATGAAATTTATCTGTGATGCAGAGCGCTGCATCGAATGCAATGGCTGCGTCACGGCTTGTAAAAACGAGCATGAAGTTCCCTGGGGTGTGAATCGCCGCCGCGTTGTGACGCTCAATGATGGCGTCCCCGGCGAGCGCTCGATCTCGGTGGCTTGCATGCATTGCTCGGATGCGCCTTGCATGGCCGTCTGCCCAGTGAACTGCTTTTATCGCACCGATGAAGGCGTTGTGTTGCACGACAAAGATGTGTGCATCGGCTGCGGTTATTGCTCCTATGCTTGCCCCTTTGGTGCGCCACAGTTTCCCACAGCGGGCACATTTGGTGTGCGTGGCAAGATGGACAAATGCACTTTCTGCGCGGGTGGCCCGGAAGCTAACGGTTCGCAAGCGGAATTTGAGAAATACGGTCGCAATCGCTTGGCCGAAGGCAAGCTGCCGGTCTGCGCCGAGATGTGCTCCACCAAAGCTTTGCTCGGCGGTGACGGTGATGTGATCGCCGATATCTTCCGCAATCGGGTGCTCAAGCGCGGCAAGGGCGCAGAGGTTTGGGGTTGGGGTACAGCATATGGCTCACAGCAGGCCGGCCAGCCGCCAAAAGAGCAACAAGCTCCTGTGAAGAGCTAGGGCGGAAATAAAATCATGAAAAAAATCATTGCACTGTCCGCGATCGTCTTTCTCACTGCTGCCTGCTCCGATAAACCTCAAAGCGCTGGCGGTGTGAAGGGTGACACCTCCCCTTACGCCGGAACCGGCAAAGGATATGCAGAAAGTAATTGGAAGCAAGGGGATAAGACTAGCTGGGAGAGTGCATTAAAAGTGCGCACCCAGAATGGACAAAACGATTACACCCGAGCTCAGTAGAATTTCTAGACAAAACATCGAGGTCGCCGGCATGAAATATGCGCAACGTGCTATTTATTCAGTAGCAACAGTAATAGGTTTGAGTCTCAGTTTGATGAGCTCGTCTTGGGCGCAAAAGCTGCAGGTCGAGCCCATTAAGCCGCCCGAGCAAGCTGCTCCAGTTCCCGTAGATCCGGGCCGCATCAAGAGTCAGAGTATTTTTGAAGTTAAGCCGGATGCAAACCTTGATCCCAATTATGCAAAGCAAAGCAATGCTGATCGTTCTAAGGTGCAGCCCGGCAACAACTCGCCGGTCTGGCGGCAAGTTGGCCAAGGCGCTACGGGCGTGACCACACTACCGTACGCCCAAGCGCCCGAGGCGGGCAATATGGTGCAGAAATTCGTTCAGTATCCAGGCTCAAATTTTACCAACGCTGGCGAAGCTTGGCGGCAGGTGCGCAACAATTGGATATTGCCTTATGGCGGATCACTGATCGTGATTGCATTGGTGGCGCTGGCTTTGTTTTATTGGAAAAAAGGCACGATCAATTTGCATGGCGCTGAAACTGGCAAAAAAATTCAGCGTTTTACTTACTTTGAACGCGCCGCCCATTGGACAAACGCGATTGCATTTTGCTGTCTTGCGATCTCTGGCGTAGTGATGGCATTTGGTAAATTTTTCATGCTGCCGATCATCGGCGGTTCACTTTTTGGCTGGCTCACTTACGCGCTGAAAAATTTGCATAATTTTGTGGGCCCACTGTTTGCTGTATCTCTCGTTGTAGTGATCGTCACATTTGCTCGCGACAACATGCCTAGCAAAGATGATTTGGTATGGATGATCAAAGGCGGTGGCTTGTTTAGTGGCGAAGAAGTGCCATCGCATCGCTTTAATGCGGGCGAGAAGATTGTGTTTTGGGGTGGCGTATTCTTGCTCGGTTTAATCGTGGTGGGCTCAGGTTTGATGCTCGATAAACTCATTCCTGGCCTGATGTATTACCGCGAGACGATGCAGATCTCTCACATGGTGCATGCGATTGCGGCGATTCTCATGGTGGCCATGTTCCTCGGCCATATTTACATGGGATCCATCGGCATGCAGGGCGCCTACCAAGGTATGAAGACGGGCTATGTAGATGAAACGTGGGCTAAAGAGCATCATGCGCTCTGGGCAGCCGACGTGGCTTCTGGCAAGATCCCTGCACAGCGCTTAGCAAGTTCCGGCGGTACGGCGGTTGTGGCTGCACATTCATAAAAGATTTGGAGAAACCGATGAAACAAATTATTTTTCTAGCTGGGTTGGTTGCTATTTCGTGCGCCACGTTCGCTAAATTGCCTGCTCCAGTTCTCAATGACGAAGCCAAGCTCAAAGCAGCCGAAGCCGCTGCCAAAACGGCGCATGGTAACAAAGTAGCCAATTTCCAGCTTTGTAAATCGATGGATAAGGCTGCTGCGCATTACTACAAGACAGCTAAAGCAGGCGGCAAAGATGCGAAGCCGGCCACCGAAACACCAGTTTGCGCCGACCCAGGTGCGTTTGTGTTTCCAGTGCCTGTAGCACCAGTAGCAGCGACGGCAGGCGCGCCGGCTGCTCCTGCGGCAGTGGCCGCAATGGTGGGTGCCAAACCGGCTGTTATGCCGCTTGCACCTGTTAAAAAGTAGATTATTTCAAACTGGATCAACGCGGCGCTCACTGAGCGCCGTTTTTTATGCCCGTTTAAACTCTTCATATGCTCATCAACTCGTCATCGCTTCGTTTGCTGCCCCAACTGACCGAAGCTCGAGCCCCGCTCACGCGCGAGGTCAATGTCGTCAATGAAAAAGGCGAGCACAGCGCCATGCAGATTCCGGCGGAGCGGGATCTTACGGTGTATGTGGACAAGCGCGAGCTCGTCACGCTCATGACGCTTGGCGCAAAGCCCGAGCTCTTGGTACTGGGTTTTTTGCTCAATCAGCGCTTGGTGGACAGCGCACACCAAATCGAATCCATCACAGTGGATTGGGAGGTCAACTCCGCTGCCGTCAAAACGCATTCTGGCATCGAAAGAATCGAGGAGCGCACAGCCAAAAAAGTCGTCACCACTGGCTGCGGCCAAGGCAGTGTGTTTGGTGGTTTGATGGACGAAATTGATCAAATCAAGCTGCCCGCCGCTCAGCTGACGCAAACTCAGCTGTACGGCATTACGGAGGCGATTCGCCTGCAAGAAACGACTTATAAAAGCGCTGGAAGCGTGCACGGCTGCGCCCTTTTCAAGGGCACGCAAATGCTGATGTTCGTCGAAGATGTAGGCCGACACAATGCGATTGACACACTGGCCGGTTGGATGGCCATGCAAGGTATTTCAACCCATGAAGCTGCGATCGAGAATGAGCCTTATGTGTTCTACACCACCGGGCGCTTGACGAGTGAGATGGTGATCAAATCTGCGCAAATGGGTATCGCTATCGTCGTCTCGCGCAGTGGCATCACGCAGATGGGCTACGACATCGCGCAGCAAGTCGGTCTATGTGCAATTGGCCGGGCGGTGAACAAACATTTCATAGGATATACAGAACTCAATCGCTTATTATTGCAATAGATTTTTGAAGAGTTTTTCTTGTGCCGCCGACAAGAAATTGCTTAAATCAATTCGGCTGGTGGTTTCTCTTTTTTCTTGTTAAGTTTGATATGTCTTTTTGTCTAGTTGCAGATGTCTCTTGCGATCTCCCTGAACAGTATTTGTCTCATCCACAATTGCGCTTGTTGCCAACCCATGTTTTTACGGGCAAGCAACGCTTTCTTGACACTCGCCATACGGCCGCGACGCAAGAATTCTATGCTGTTAATCTTGCATCGCCCGACGCAGTAGAAGGGCGTTCGGAGCCGATGACTGCGGAAGAAATGCTAGCGGCGTTCAACGAACATTTGGCTTTGAATTTTGACAGCGCATTGGGCATTTTTGTGGCTTCCAGTCGCAGCTCTATTTATGTACGCGCCAAGCAGGCGTTGGCAAAAGCACGTATTTCGGCTTACAGCGCACGGGCGAAAGCAGGAAAATTTTCGACATTGCAAGCGGACTGCCTTGACAGTCAATCCTTGTTTGCAGCTTATGCCGCGCAGGTGTTGGATTTGCTGGATCATGTTGAGCAAGGCAAGGGTTTGATGGCTGTGATTGAGCGCCAGCAAGCGATTGTGAAGAACACATATGGCTACTTCGCGCCTGGAGATGTGGCTTACATTTTGCGGCGTGCAGCGTTTAAAGGTGAAAAATCCGTCAGTGCGATGGCGGGATTTTTGGCCAAGTCGTTGTCAGTGATTCCCATCATTCAAGGGCATATGGGCAAGACGGCGCCTGTGGCCAAAAAATTAGGCAAGGTCAAAGCGCGCGATGCATTGCTAGGCATGGCGATTCGCTGTATTGAGCGGCGCATGTTGCTCTCGCGCCATGTATGCTTGAGCTACAGCGGAAAGTTGACGGATATCAGTAGCATGGCATCTTACAAATTACTGCTTGAAACGGCGCAGCGAGCGAACGTTAAAGTGCATTTGGCGCAGATGTCGATGACGGGTTCAGTCAATGTAGGGCCTGATGGTTTGTGCTTAGGTTTGGTGGCTAAGCAGCACGAGGCTAAGGATTTGCGGGCGTAACATTTTACTATTCAGGCTCTTCATTTTTTATATGAAATCGGCCTTTAATCCCGTAGATACTGCGTAAGGTGCTATTAAATTAATAGTATTAGGCAAACGGCTATTGCATGCCTGAAAAGCAAGCTGTGCCCTCACGCGCTACGATACGCATATGAAATCCAGTTTTATTCAGCTTGGGCTTCGTTCATTGTGGCGTGATTTGCGTGCGGGGGAGCTGCGGCTCTTGATCGTGGCGGTGACGCTGGCCGTTGCGGCGCTCACGGCCGTCGGCTTTTTTGCAGATCGCATCAAGGGCGGTTTGCAGCGCGATGCGCGCGCTTTGATTGGCGGCGATTCGGTGGTGAGCAGCGATAAGCCGACACCGGACGCGATTGCAGCCAAAGCCAAAGAGCTTGGGCTGCAGATGGTGAATAACGTGGGCTTTCCTACGATGGCTCGGGCACAGGATGCGCAAGGTGGCGCGTCGAAACTCGTTGCGCTCAAAGCCGTGGAGAGCGGCTATCCGCTGCGGGGTCAACTGAAAGTGTCAACGGGCACTGATCAACCCGAACAAACAACGCGCGAGATTCCAGCGTCTGGCAAAGTTTGGGTGGATGCGAATTTGCTGGATGCACTGGCGCTCAAAGTGGGCGATTTTTTGGCGCTGGGATCGAGTAATTTGATCATTGACCGCATTATTGTGGTGGAGCCGGATCGGGGCGCGGGCTTTATGAATTTTGCGCCACGCGTGATGATCAATCGCGCGGATCTAGCAGCGACAGCATTGATTCAGCCGGCCAGCCGCATCACGTATCGCATGGCTGTGGCCTCAACAGATCAAAGCAAGATCAAAGCGTTTGCGGACTGGGTGGCCGAGCGCGAGAAATCGAGCGAGTTTCGTGGGCTGCGGCTTGAATCTTTAGAAGGCGGGCGGCCAGAGATGAGCAGCACTTTGAATCGCGCAGAGAAGTTTTTGAATCTGGTGGCGCTGCTCTCGGCGCTGCTAAGCGCTGTAGCGGTGGCGATTGCGGCTCGTGGGTTTGCAGCGCGGCATTTGGATCAATGCGCGATGCTGCGCGTGATGGGCGTTTCGCAGCGCAGCATGGCGGCAAGCTACATTTTGGAGTTTGCAATTGTCGGGCTGGTGGCCAGTGGCCTCGGCGTGTTGCTCGGCTTTGCTCTGCATTTTGGTTTTGTGCTTTTGCTTGCTGGTTTGGTGGAGTCTGCGCTGCCTGCGCCTTCGATTTGGCCTGTGCTCTTTGGCCTCGGCATGGGACTCACCTTGTTAGCTGCTTTCGGCTTGCCGCCTGTGTTGCAGCTGGCGCAAGTGCCGCCGCTGCGCGTGATTCGGCGCGATGTGGGCGGGCTCAAAGCCGCCTCAGGTGGCGTGTTACTGCTGGGCATTGCTGGCTTTGCGGCACTGTTGATGGCGGCTAGCCGCGATGCGAAGCTGGGCGGGATTGCTGTGGGCGGATTTTTGGCGGCTGTGTTGATTTTTGCGGGTTTGAGCTATGTGGCCGTGAAGCTGCTGCGCAAAAGCGTAAACGAAGCGACTGCGCCGCGCTGGTTGATTTTGGCCACGCGGCAGATTTCGGCGCGGCCTGCTTATGCGGTGGTGCAGGTGAGCGCGCTTGCTGTGGGTTTGCTGGCTTTGGTGTTGCTCGTGCTCTTGCGCACAGATTTGATTTCTAGCTGGCGCAAAGCGACGCCGCCTGATGCGCCCAATCGCTTCGTGATCAATATCATGCCGGAGCAGGGCGCAGATTTTGTGAAAAACATTGAAGCGCAGGGCGTGAAAAAATACGATTACTTTCCGATGATTCGCGGGCGCTTGGTAGCTGTGAATGGCAAAGCTACCACGCCAGAAGATTTCAAAGACGATCGCGCCAAGCGCTTGGTGGATAGGGAATTTAATCTCTCTCATGCGGCCAAACAGCCAGCGCACAACATGGTCACCGTGGGCAGATGGACGGAAGAAGAAAAAGACGCGATCAGTGTGGAAGAGGGCATTGCGAAAGATCTGGGTCTGAAGATGGGCGATGCGCTCACCTTTGATATTGGTGGCATTCAAGTGAAAAGCAAAATCACGAGTCTGCGCAAGGTGGATTGGGGCAGTATGCGGGCGAACTTTTTTGTGATGTATCCGGTCAGTCAGTTGCCCGATGTGCCGGCGACTTACATGAGCGCGTTTAAAGCGCCAGAGATCAAGGGTTTTGACAACGCGCTGGTGCGACAATTTCCGAATGTGACGAATGTAGACATGAGCCTCACGATCAATCAGGTGCAGCGCGTGCTCGATCAAGTCATTCGCGCTGTGGAGTTTCTATTTGGCTTCACGCTACTGGCGGGCTTAGTGGTGTTGTTTGCCGCAGTAACAGCCACTCGCGAGGAGCGCACGCGGGAGTTTGCGATTCTTCGCGCTGTGGGGGCACGCAGTCAGCTTCTGCGGCAAGTGCAGCGGGCTGAACTGGCAGGCGTGGGCATGTTGGCGGGCGTGTTGGCCAGCATCGTGGCGGTTGTTGTGGGTTGGGCGCTGGCTAAGTATGTGTTTGAATTCACTTGGACGGCTGCTATCTGGGTGATCCCAGCTTCGGGCGTTTTGGGCGCGATCCTCGCTCTCG
The DNA here is from genome assembly GCA_043720775.1 of Variovorax sp. Lineage (GTDB taxonomy): Bacteria > Pseudomonadota > Gammaproteobacteria > Burkholderiales > Burkholderiaceae_C > JANMDU01. The sequence goes on from JAYSRZ010000095.1 coordinate 12,419, forward strand.
CGGCTGGCTGGTGGGGTTTAAGAGAAGTGCTCAACACGCCTGTGATGAATACTTTACGACGCGCTGCAGACTAATACATTGCTCAGCCAGTGCGATGGATGGCATAGCGTAGAAAACTCGATCAAAAACAGCGAAAATAGCGCATGCCCGCCAATCTCGGCGGGTTTGCGTTTTTTGTAGAGCTCTATGCTGAATTTTTCTGCGTTCAAAAAGTCTGACGACACCGTGCCCGAAACCCCTCAAACCAAAGCTGCCAAGCCGCAAGGCGCACATCCACTCGATGCGTTGACTGGCGGTGCATTCTCTGCGCCGACTTCTGGTGATCGTGCAGCCAAGGTGCGTGAATGGATGGCGACGAATCCTTCTACGGAGCAGCTGCAAGAAGTCTTCAAGGAGCTGTCAAGCCGGGACAAAGGCGCTGCTAAGCCTTTGAAAGAAAAGCTCGATGAACTCAAGCGCAGCGCCACTCAAGATCACATTGCTTCTGACTGGGCTGTGAAAGCGCAAGCGCTGCTAGATCTTTCTAAACTCAATATTGCCGATGCAATGGCCTGGCAGCGCGATGCCGCCAAAGCGGGTGCGCCACTTTCCAAAGAGCCTTTGGCCGCGCTCAAAGCGAGCCTGAATGAACGCGTTAAGCTGATCGAAGATTTGCAACATCGCGCCCAAGTGCAGCGCGAGGCGGCCATTATGCTGGCGCAGCGCATTGAACTGCTCTCGACCAAACCTCTCGCAGATGCACAAGGTGCGTTTGAGACGCTGCATGTGGACGTGCAACATTGGACGGGGCAAACCATGTCTTTGCAGTCGGACGCTCAATGGCCGAGCGTGGATGCGAAATTTACGCCGCAGCTGGAGACGGCGCAATCTCAGCTCAATGGCTTGTGGGAGGCATTTTCTGCCGCTCTTGCGCAAGCCACTGCGGCGAGCGGCGATGCCGCTGCGCCTCTGCCTGCTGTGCCGGTTTGGGCGGAAGCCATTCGCGCTTCGCGCGCTGCTACGCGAGGCGAGGCCGAGAAGAAAGCTGAGAAGCCTGCCAAACCCAAAGTTGATCCTGAAAAGCGTGCTGCGGCCAATACGGCTGTGCGTGAGGCGCTATCGAAATTGGAGCAAGAACTTTCTGAGGGGCATGGCAAAGCCAGTGCCCAAGCAGCCAATGATTTGCGCGGCGCTTTGAAAGAACAGGGCGAATTTATCGATGATCGCGTGGAAGCGAAGGCGCGAGATGCTTTGAGCGCAGCCGGCGAAATGGAAGGCTGGCAAAAATGGCGTGCGAATCAGATTCGTGAAGAGTTGATTGGCAAAGCGCAAGCACTCGTGGCCAAGCCACTGGGCGGGCGCAAGCAGCAAGAAGCTGTGCGCAATTTGCGTGATGCTTGGAAGCAAACCGATCAAGGCGGCATGCCCAATCACGGCATGTGGCGCAAGTTTGATGAAGCTTGCAATGAGGCACACAAGCTTGTTGAAGCTTGGATCGAGAAGATCAAGGCGGACGAAGCTGTGCACAAAACGCAGCGCTTGGCCATCATTGAAGAAGTCAACGCTTGGACGGCTGCAAACGCCTCGCGCACCGACTGGAAAGCGGTTGACCGCGAGCTCTATCAAATGATTGAGAAATGGCGCAATGGCGGTCATATTGGCGAAAAAGCCTTTGCTGAGCTGCAGCCGCAATACAAAGCTGCGATGAAAGCTGCGCATGCCCCGCTGGAAGCGGCGCAAAAAGCCTCGCTGGATCGCCGCCGCGCGATGATTGAAGAAGCCAAAGAGTTAGGCGCTACGCCGGTGATGCGCATTGATGCTGTGAAAGCATTGCAAGGCCGCTGGCAGGCCGAGGCGCAGAGCGTGCCGATGGATCGCAAAGAAGAGCAAAAGCTCTGGGATGCTTTCCGCAAACCGATTGATGAAGGCTTTGAGCGCAAAGGAAAAGTGCGCGAGAGCGAAGCTGCGGCGATGAGCCAGCATGACAAAGCGGTGCTCGATGCTACGCGCGTGCTGGATGCGGCGATTGCGAGCCAAGACGTGAAAGCGATTCGCAACGCGATGGATGCACTGGATGCGGCTGGGCGGGGCAAAGCGATGCCAGCAGCAACGCCGGCCGCTCCTGTTGATGTAGCAAATGCTGATGCTACGGCAGCGACTGTTGATGCACCAGTCTTTGAGCAAAAAGAAGCTCTAGCCAGCGTAGAACCTGCGCAAGGCGCTACTGAAAAGATAGTTGCAGACACTTCTGATGCGGCTGCTACCGCACCAGATGCAGAGCCATCTGTAGCAACGGATGCTGCACCACAGCCACCTGATGCGCCTGAGGCCGCGCAAGCTGCTGAGGCAGAAATTGCACCTGCAGCGTCTGCTCCAGTCGAGCCGCCAAAAGCGCCGGCTAAGCCTGTGGTGGCTCGTCGAGGTGATGACCGCCCAGGTGCGAAACTGAGCTCGCCAGCCAAGCCAGAGGCTGGACGCTTCGGCGATAAGCGGGGTGGTGATCGTTCGAACAGCAAGTTTGGCGACAAAAAACCCGGCGGCCCAGGCGGCTTTGGTGATCGCAGGCCAGATGCTCGCGGAGATTCCCGTGGTGATGGTCGAGGCGATCGCGGTGCAGGCTTTGGCGCACGTGAAGAGCGCTTTGAGGATCGAGGCCCGCGCTTGTCAAATACCGCTTTCTACGCCCTGCGCGATGGCATGGACAAAGCGCAACTCGCGCTTAAAAAGCTCGCTGCGCAAGCACATGGCGAATCGGTTGTCTCATTGCTTACAGCATGGGAAGGCCGCAACGCTGAAACTCTGCCTACAGCCCAGCAGCTCGGCCGCAGTTTGCAGCCTGCCGCTCGCACGCAATGGGCGCAAGCCTTGGCCAAGCCTGCTGCCGGAGACGCTGCACAATCGCTTCTGCGCCTAGAGATGGCAGCCGAAGTGCCCACGCCGGCTGAGCAACTCGATGCGCGCCGCATGATGCAACTGCAGCTCCTAACGAAGCGCGGAGCAGCCGCACCGCATGAGACTTGGCAGCAAGACACGGCCTCTGTGCTCTCTAGCGCGTATGACGAGAAGAATGCACGGCGTTTGCAAAATGCTTTGAAGGCTTTATTGCGTTGAGCTGAGCTTTTCGTTTCTAAACGGACTTAGAACGCAAAAGACGCAAAAACGACGCAAAAGACGCATAAGAAATAGCTCATTCCGATTGTTTTCTTATGCGGTTTTTGCGAGTTTTTGCGCCTTTTGCATTCTCTTCTTTGCAAGCTAATCAAGCAAAAAAAAGCCTAGTTCCGGAGAACTAGGCTTTGAACTGGATCCAGTGGCTTTGCAGCCGGAAAGGACCCGAGGAGACAACTTGTGTGATGACTCAATAACATGATTGTCACCTTGTGGTGGACAATCCGTGTTGGCATCTAACTCTAAACATTTGCGGATGTGTCCGCAGATTTCAAGTCTGCAAGTGTTTCAGTTCAATTCAAATTAACGCTTTTTAGAAGCGGTTTTCACGCCAGCAGCAGCCGTTTGGCTCACAGCAGCGATGTTTTGCTCAGCCATCTCGGTCGCTTGCTTCACTGCTTTTTGCACGGCATCGTATGCATTGCCGGCAGCAGCCACAGCGCTTTTCATCATCGCAACAGCGGTCTCAGAGCCTGCAGGTGCGTTTTTAGAAACGCTATCCACCAAACCAGCAAACTGCTTTTGAGCGGCAGCGGTCTGCGCTTCAGCAGCGGCAGTGAATTCAGCGCCTGTGCTGGTGGCGATGTCATAAAGGTGGCGGCTGTAGGCCATGCTCTTCTCAGCCAATGGCTGGAGGAGGGAGGCTTGCAGAGCCATCAGCTCTTGTGCGTCTTTAACGCTGAGAGCGGCTTTCGTGCCCTCAGCAGCTTCAGCCAAAGCGGCTTTGCCAGCGGTGAGGTTCAGTTCAACGAGCTTTTCTACGCCAGAAAAGGCCTTGTTGGTCAAACCAAACATGGTTTCAAAATTAGCTTTTTGTGCGGCGAGAACTTGTTCAACGGTCATCATGGTATGTACTCCTAGGGTTGATAAAAAAGAATTTGCTGCGGTGCAACATAAAATGAAGTATAGGGTCATCCCATGACAAGATCAAGTCATTTTTGCTGCGGTGCAGCAAAAATATGCTGTTTAGTGAGGTTTTTCTAACATCTGCACGTATTTCAAGTCTTTTAGGCTGTTAGCCGTTATGGAATCTGCGCAGAGTGCTCCTTTTTTAATAGTAAGGCACAATCAGCAGCTAAGCCATGCAAGCCTTCTACGCCGATCAATTCGTCCTCCCGCTGCCCGAGGGGCATCGCTTTCCGATGCCGAAATACAAAATGCTGCGCGATTGGTTGACCGCGTATTTGCCTCAGGTGCAGATGCAAATCGCGCCCGCTGCTAGCGATGGCGAGCTGGCTTTGGTGCACACGCCGGCTTATATTCGCGCGATCTCGCTGGGCGAGGAAGCGGGTGGGCTTGATCCGAAGATCATGCGGGAAATTGGCTTTCCGTGGAGTGAAGCAATGGCTGAGAGGGCGCGGCGCTCGGTGGGCGCGAGTGTGGCGGCGGCAAGGACGAGTTTGGGGCTGCGCTTGGGGCTTGGCGGTAAGCCGCAAGGCATCGCAGCAAATCTCGCTGGCGGCACGCACCACAGCTATGCCGACAAAGGCGGTGGCTTTTGCGTGTTTAACGATTTCGCGGTGACGGCGCGGCTGATGCAAAGCGAATGGGCTCGCGTGCATGGAAGCGCTCGCCCACTGCACGTGGCGATCATTGATTTGGACGTGCATCAAGGCAACGGCACAGCGCGCATCTTTCAAAACGATGCGAGTGTGTTCACGCTCTCCATGCATGGCGCGAAGAATTTTCCGTTTCGCAAAGAGGCCAGCGATTTGGATGTGGATTTGGCGGACGGCTGCGGCGATGATGAGTATCTGCACGCGCTGGATCACGGGCTTGATGAGTTGGAGCGGCGTTTTTTCTCTCCGTATCCTCCTGGCCTGATTTTGTATCTCGCAGGTGCAGACCCGCACGAAGACGACCGCCTTGGCCGATTAAAGCTCACCTATGACGGGCTGGAAGCGCGAGATCGCCGCGTGATGGATTGGGCTTGGCAGCGCCGCATCCCGATGGCGTTTGCGATGGGTGGCGGCTACGGCACGGATTTGCAAACGACGCTGAAGGTGCAGCAGGGTACGTACAAAGTGGCGGTTGAATATTGGCAGCGCTGGCGGGCTCTGTCAGTGTGGTAACGCAATGGAGCGACAGTATTGAGAGGTGATGCGAAGTTTAGGCGTGAATCTCAGGTGGATCGGTTTGCGGATTGGCCTGCAATGCATCGACCCGTTGGCCGAATTTTCCATGCGTGATGTGAAGCCCGGTGGCAGAAAAATGTTTATGAGATTGCTCTGCGTCAGCTACAAAGCGCTGCTGCACCACTTCTGTTGTTTGTAGCCGGCAGTTGAAGTCTATGTGTTGCAAAATTGTTAGCATGAGTCGCCTTCTTTTTACTGCAATTTTTATAGCATCTCGCGTATATTCTATGCACGCTAGAACTCTAGAACGCTAAAAAGCACTCAATTCTTTAAGACCAAGACATCGCGTCGTAGGGAGGACATCAAATCGCAAACTCCTCCAGTCTCAATAACTCCACCGCTCGAAAATGCTTGGTGTTTGCTGTGAGCACATCGTGGCCATGCTCAAGCGCGGTGGCAGCGATCAGGGCATCACCCATGGCTAGGCCATGACTGAGGCTGAGTACTTCTAGCAGAGCGCCAGCTCGCTCAGTGATGGTGGGGGTCAAAGGAAGGATTTGAGCTTGGCGTTGCGTTAGCATTTGCTTGATGGCTAGAAGTTCGGCCTTGTTGCGCATGCCTTGCAGAATTTCAAAATAACTCACGCACGAGACCACCAAATTAGGCAGTTGATCTAGCCGGCGGGTGGCTTGTGGGTAGCCGCGCAGATGCCAAAT
>JAYSRZ010000096.1:0-2150 GCA_043720775.1 Variovorax sp.
CGGCGGCAAATATCGGTCGCGCAGGCATGGCAGCTGCGTCGTGTCAGGTGCAGGCGTGAAAGCCGCAGAGCATCGGGCGCATTGGCAGCCGGTGGAATATAACGCGCTGCATGGCGGCATGGAGCGGTGGTTTGAGCAACTGGAAGATGCTACGTTTTCAGTAGCGCTTCGCGCAGTATTGGCCTGGCTTGGGTCTCTTTCGAGCCATTTGCGCGGGAGCCAAGATTGGTTCACCGAAGTGCATCAATTCCGCATCGACACCGCAGGCGGCATTGGCCGGCCCACGCCCGAGGGCGCGCATCGCGATGGTGTGGATTTGGTGGCGGTTTTCTTGGTTGCTCGCGAGCGAGTCAAAGGCGGCGAGACGCGCGTGTTTGAAGCCGATGCGCCGGGCGGCCAACGCTTCACATTGACCGAGCCTTGGAGCGTGTTGCTGCTCGACGATGCACGAATGATTCACGAGACAACGCCGATTCAGCCGGATGGTGAGAATGGCTATCGGGATACGTTGGTGGTGACGCTGCGGGGCAAGGGGTTTCAGGATGCGGTTTAGCTTTTGATCTAGTAGACCGCTCAAATGCTCGTCCTAAATGATGTTTTCTAGATGTAGAACCAGTCATGCTTTGGGTCGATAAACTTAAGGTGGGAGTTGCGATTTATTCAAGACATCAGTCATGTGTCTTTCATTGAGCATGGCATCGAACGCAGCATAGTCATGATCGGCTTCATAAGCGACATACATTAAGTGGCCAAAGTTTTCCGCGTAGTCACCTAAATACAAACCATCATCACCGTAGTACCGTAATGCGAATGAATTACCTTCTTCATTAAGGTCTTCGTTGGTGAACTTCCCGTCGCAGTATTTGAATAAAAAGGCAGTCGCGGACATTTCACCGCGAACTATAGATCTAACGGCATCAGGCTCCTCTTCCATGTGAAGCTCGCCAGCCCACCCCCTCGCAAAGCACCATTTCAAGAAAAGCGCGATATGAGTACCTCCGTGCTCATCAGGTTGATCATTAGGAAAATCCCCGCCGTAATGCCAGTTAGCGTCGTCGTACTTCATGGTCAGTTCTGTGTTTGTTAATGCAATTTAAAGAGTGTGTCTCATGCTAACCAGATCGCAACAGATTTTCAGGCATCGTAATTAGTACAAAAATCAAGCTACATCCCGCACATCCGCCACCGGATTGCTCCCAAAATCAGAGCGAGAGAGATAAGCGATGAGACGGCCTGCGGCTTCTAAAGGGCTGGTTAGGCTGCCTTGATCTTTCATGCTGATGAAGTTGGCTATGTCTGGGAAATCTGCTTGTGAGGCGCTGCGTAATTGCACTTGCATGTCTGTGTCGATCACGCCGGGGGCTAGTGAGCAGACTTTTGCGCCATGGGGTTTGAGGGCTTCTTCTAGGGCGAGGCAGCGGGTGAAATGATCCATGGCGGCTTTGGCGGCGCAATATCCGGCTTGGCTGGCCATGGCGCGGCGGCCTAGGCCGCTGGAGATGTTGAGCACCTTTTTTGGGATACGCCATGCGGCTGTGGCTTGGAGGAAAGCTGAGGTGAGCAGCATGGGGGCTTCGATGCCGACTCTGAGCGCTCGGGCGATGTCAGCAGCGGGCACATCAGACAGCGGGGCGATTTGCGGGATCATGCCGGCGTTGTTGATTAGCGTGGCGCTGTCGTAGGCAAGCGGCTTCGCAGCGAGCCAAGCTTTGAGCTGCTCGGCTACTGGCGATGCATCGCTCAGATCAGCAGACCATTGCGTGAATGGCACTTGCTGCTCTTCGGCGAGTGCAGCGAGTTGTGCGTTGGTCTGGCGAGAGATGCAGAGCAGGGCGTTGCCGGGGAGGATGAGCTGCTGAGCGAGAGCCAAGCCCATGCCGCGCGATGCGCCGGTGATGATGTAGAGATTCATGGCTTCAATGATAAGCTGAGCCCATGAAAAGAATCGGCCAAGCGCCCAATATTGCGATTGCTCAGCTCTGGGTGGATATGCTTCGCGATCAGGGGATTGATGCGAATATGCAGCGCTATTTTCTAAATGGGGCTGCGGGGGATTTGCCGCCGGATCAATGCTTGCCAGAGATTTGGGTGCAGGATGATTCGCAGCTGGAGCGCGCGAAAGCCGTATTACTGGAGATTCAACGCACACC
>JAYSRZ010000097.1:0-2148 GCA_043720775.1 Variovorax sp.
AGAAGCACTCTGCGCAGGATACACATGGGCTAAAGGCCTAAAACACCTTCAAACTAGGCAGCGAATCCAGCGCGCCCATGTGCTCGTTCACACCAGCAAGATGGAAGGCGGCGCACATGTGATCATGGAGGCCGTGTGCAGCGGCACGCCGGTGCTCGCCTCCCGCATGGATGGCAATGTGGGCATGCTGGGAGGCGGCTATGACGGCTATTTTCCCGTGGGCGATGCACCAGCGCTTGCCGCCCTGCTGCGCCAATGTAAGAACGACAAGGCCTTTTTAGACCATCTATCATCGCAATGTGCGCTTCGCGCTCCGCTTTTTTCCCCGGCAGCTGAGCAGGCCGCACTTCTTGGCCTTGTAGCGTCAGCACAGTAATAAATTTATGCAAACATCAGATCAGCCCGTCCTGCGCGACATCGTTTTAATTGGCGGCGGCCACAGTCACGTCGGTGTGCTCAAAAGCTTTGGCATGAAGCCGATTCCCGGCGTGCGCCTCACACTCATTTGCACCGATTTGCACACGCCCTATTCCGGCATGCTGCCCGGCTATGTGGCGGGGCATTATGGGTTTGATGAGGTGCATATCGATCTGCTGCGTCTCGCGCAATTTGCTGGCGCACGGGTCTATCGCGATGAGGTGATTGGCATTGATCGTGCGCAGCAGAAAGTGCTGTGCAAAAGCCGCCCGCCTGTGCCTTATGACCAGCTCTCGATCAATATTGGCTCGACGCCGCAGTTGGGCGGTGTGCCTGGGGCGCAAGAGCACGCGGTTGCAGTCAAGCCCATTCGCAATTTCAATGATCGTTGGCTTGCGCTTCTAGAGCGCGTGAAAAATCATCCGGGCAAGACGACGATTGCCGTCGTGGGCGCAGGCGCTGGTGGTGTGGAGCTGCTGCTGGCAATGCAGCATCGGCTGCGCAATGAACTCGTTAAATTGAAACGCAATCCAGACGAGCTGCAATTCAATCTGCTCACGAGCACAGCCACCATTTTGCCCACTCACAACGCTGGCGTGAGAAGCCGCTTTGAAAGTGTGCTCTCTCAGCGCGGCGTAAAAGTGCATGTGAATGCTGAAGTCAATCAGGTTAATGCTGGCAGGCTACAGACGGCTTCTGGCTTGCAACTCGATGCGGATGAGATCATTTGGGTGACGCGCGCAGGCGGCGCGGCTTGGCTGAAGCAAACGGGCTTGCAGCTCGACAAAGAAGGTTTCATCGAAGTCAAAGACACATTGCAAACCATCACCGATCCGCTGATCTATGCAGCAGGCGACATCGCCAGCATGGTCAATTTCAAGCTAGAGAAAGCCGGCGTCTTCGCCGTGCGCATGGCCAAGCCATTGACAGAGAATCTGCGCCGCGCAGTCGGTGGCACGGATTTACAAAATTACTCGCCGCAAACGAGCTGGCTCGCGCTCATCTCCACCGGCGACAAATACGCCGTGGCTTCGCGAGGCTGGCTCGGCTTTGCAGGCGCTTGGGTCTGGCAGTGGAAAGACTGGATTGATCAGCGCTTCATGCGCAAATTCAGTGAGTTCCCTGAGATGAGCGATCAGCCGGTGCCTGCAACGAATGCACTTGCCAACGTCAAGCTCAGCTCCGAAGAATCCCTGCAAGCCATCTCAGCCATTGCCATGCGCTGCGGCGGCTGCGGCGCGAAAGTAGGTGCGACGATTTTGCAGCGCGCTTTGGGCAATCTGCATCCGCTGCAGCGCGATGATGTGCTCATCGGCCTGAAAGATCCTGATGATGCCGCCGTCGTGCGCGTGCCGCCGGGCATGGCGATGGTGCATTCGGTGGATTTCTTCCGTGCATTTGTCGATGATCCGTATATCTTTGGCAAAGTGGCGGCCAACCATTCACTAGGCGACATCTGGGCGATGGGCGGCCAAGCGCAAACAGCCACTGCCGTGTGTACCGTGCCGCCAGGCATGGATGCGAAGGTGGAAGATGTGCTGTTTCAGATGATGACGGGCGCGCTTGAAGTGCTCAACGAAGCCGATTGCTCACTGGTCGGCGGGCACACTGGAGAAGGCAAAGAGCTGGCGCTTGGCTTTGCGATTAACGGCCTCATTGAAGACAAGCCCGACGTGATCATGCGCAAGGGCGGCATGAAAGCGGGCGATGTATTGATCCTCACCAAGCCCA
>JAYSRZ010000098.1:0-2146 GCA_043720775.1 Variovorax sp.
GCTGCGTGAGCGCCGGTGTGTCTTGCTCGTTGTGGCCGAGTTTGCGGAAGCAAATAATGTCGAGCACCACATCTTTGTTGAACTCTTGGCGATACTCCAGCGCCCATTGCGTGCCGAGCACCACGGCCTCTGGATCATCCCCGTTGACGTGCAACACAGGCGCTTCCACCATCTTGACCACATCGGTGCAATACATGGTGGAGCGCGTATCGCGCGGGTCAGAGGTGGTAAAACCAATTTGGTTGTTGATGACGATATGCACCGTGCCGCCCGTGTAGTAGCCACGGGTTTGCGCAAGAGCCAGCGTCTCCATCACCACGCCTTGGCCAGCAAACGCCGCATCGCCATGCACGAGCACGGGCAACACTTGATCGCCCTCTTTATCTCCACGGCGATCCATGCGAGCGCGCACACTGCCCTCGACCACGGGATTGACGATCTCAAGGTGCGATGGGTTGAAAGCCAACGTCAAATGCACTGGGCCGCCGGGCGTGGTCACATCCGATGAAAAACCTTGGTGATATTTCACATCGCCCGATGGCAAGTCTTCAGGTGCGGTGTGGTCGAATTCTGAAAATAGTTGCGCCGGCGTTTTGCCCAGCGTGTTGACCAATACATTCAAGCGCCCGCGATGCGCCATGCCGATCACGATCTCTTGCACGCCGACCATGCCGGCGCGTTGCACGAGCTCATCCATCGACGCAATGAAGCTCTCGCCTCCTTCTAGCGAGAAGCGCTTTTGGCCGACGTATTTGGTGTGTAAGAAACGCTCTAAGCCTTCAGCGGCGGTGAGGTTTTGCAGAATATTCTTTTTCTCTTGCGCAGAAAAAGCCGGCTTGGCGCGCACGCTTTCCATCTTCTGTTGCCACCAGCGTTTTTCGTCTTGGCTCGTGGCGTACATGTATTCCGCGCCGATCGTGCCGCAATACGTCTCGCGCAACGCATTGAGCAGCTCGCGCAGGCTCATTTGCTCTTTACCGAAATACGTATTCGAGGTGTTAAACACGGTTTCCATATCGGCATCGGTGAAGCCGTAGAAAGCGGGGTCTAGATCGGGGATGTGATCGCGCTCGGTGCGCTGGAGGGGGTCTAAATTCGCCCAACGTGCGCCGACGTTGCGGTAGGCAGCGATGAGCTGCTGCGCGGCTGTGCGCTTCTTGCCCATTTCAGAATCGGCGCTGGCGTGTACGGTTCGGGTCGCGCCTTGTTTGGCCAATTCGGTGAACGCATTAATGACGGGCATGTGAGCAACGTCTTTAGCTGCTGTGCCGTCTGAGGCGGGCACGTGCTGCAGGGCATCGAAATAGCTGCGCCAGTTGTCGGCGACTGAACCGGGGTTAGCTAGATAATTTTCGTAGAGTTCTTCGACATAGGGCGCATTGCCGCCGAAGAGGTAGCTGTTGCTACCGTAGGCTTGATAGACCGACGCTGACATGTTTACTTTCTGCTTCCCTTGAGGAGGCTTGGAGTGGTAATTTAACCTTCCGCGACACGGCTGAACCGATTAGCGGATGCATTGGGCGGGAAGGGCCTGAAATACTTTTGTCATTGTGACAGGTTTGATTGAACTTGAATACCGAAATGTGCGGCAGGCCATGCGAGCTGTGTATGAGCATTGTCATGGGCCATGCTTATGCCGCTGTGTTGACACCTCGCAAATCGCGTCATTCGCGGGCTATAATATATGGCTAACTTGATCCCGGTCAGGCTAGTAAGACCGCTGGGTCTGACGAGGCGCAAGCCACAATCTAACAGCAGCGAGGTGCGGCGTGAGCCGTTTATTATTTTTAGGAGTGCTTCATATGGCACGCGTCTGTGACGTAACGGGCAAAAAGCCCATGGTCGGAAACAATGTTTCCCATGCCAACAACAAAACCAAGCGCCGGTTTTTACCGAATCTGCACTATCGCCGCTTTTTCGTTGAAAGCGAAAACAAGTGGGTGCGTCTGCGCGTGACCAACGCTGCGCTACGCCTGATTGACAAAAACGGCATTGATGCCGTGCTCGCAGACCTGCGCGCACGTGGTCAGGCTTAAGGAGTAACCGAAGATGGCAAGCAAAGGCGGACGCGAAAAAATCAAGCTGCAGTCCACAGCAGACACCGGTCACTTCTACACGACCACGAAAAACAAAAAAACCATGCCCG
>JAYSRZ010000099.1:0-2146 GCA_043720775.1 Variovorax sp.
GCGCTCGACAATCCGCCGCTGCTCATCGTCTGCGACCGGCGCACGATCCGCATCCACACGCAATTCACCGGCCATCCGAGCACCAAGCAAGACATCTCGATTGCTGATTTGCAAGATGCCGCCCTGCGCAACACGCTGCGCAGAATTTGGCTCGATCCCGAGAGCTTTCGCCCGAAAGAGACCAGCCGCGACATCACCGAGAAAGCCGCCAAAAGCTTCGCCACGCTCGCAGATGGATTGAGAAAGCGCGGCCCGCAAGCCTCGCCCGAAAAAGAGCAATACGCCGAGCAAATCGCCCACTTCCTCACGCAAACCCTCTTTTGCTTTTTCGCGGAAGACGTGGGCTTGCTGCCCCAAAACATCTTCGACAAACTGGTGAGCAACAAGCAGCTAAGCAGCCAATTGCTCACCGACACATTGCAAAAACTGCTAGAGACGATGCGAGAAGGCGGCGCTTTCGGGCCAGAGTACATACCTTGGTTTAACGGCGGGCTCTTTCAAAAGGTCAACGTCCCAAAACTAGAAATCACCGACATCACCGAGCTGCGCAACGCCGCGCGCCTCAATTGGAGCGCCATCGATGTGTCGATTTTCGGCACGCTCTTTGAGCGCGGCCTAGATCCCGCCAAGCGCAGCCAACTTGGCGCGCATTACACCGATCCCGCCACGATTGAGCGCATCATAGAGCCCGTGATTCGCCGGCCATTGCTCATAAATTGGGAGCACTCTGCGCAGGAAATACGCCGGCTACATGCTCAAAACACCAAGAAATCTCTGAGCGAAGCAAAAACAGTCTATGCCCGCTTCCTGCAATCGCTCGCAGACTTCAAAATCCTCGATCCCGCCTGCGGCAGCGGCAATTTTCTCTTCCTCGGCCTCAAAGCTTTGAAGGATATTGAGCTCAAAGTCATCACGGAAGCTGAAGCGCTCGGCCTAGATCGCCCCGTCGATCTCGTCACCGGCCCGGCCAATATGCATGGCATCGAGCTCTCAGAATACGCCGCCGAGTTAGCGAGAGTGACCGTGTGGATCGGCGAGCTCCAATGGCGCATGGCCCACGGCTACCCCTTCAAAGAAAACCCGATTCTGGAGCCGTTAGAGATCATCGAGCATCGCGATGCACTGCTCGCTTTCGTGGATGGCAAGCCAGTAGAAGCCGAGTGGCCAAAAGTGAGCGTGGTGATTGGTAATCCGCCGTTTCTAGGCGGCAGCAAAAAGCGCGGCGAGCTGGGCGATGAATACTTTGAAGCACTGAAAGCAGTTTACAAAGACCGTGTGCCGGGCTTTGGCGATTTGGTTTGCTATTGGTTTGCTAAAGCGCTCAAAGCCATTGAAACGCAAGGCTTGGGCGCAGCAGGCTTCGTATCGACCAACTCGATTCGGGGCGGCGCGAATCGGCAAGTGCTCGACGCAATTGTTGAGAAAAGCCACATTTTCGAGGCTTGGAGCGATGAAGGATGGGTCAACGATGGCGCGGCAGTTCGCGTGTCGATCATTTGCTTTGGGCACAGCGCGGATGCGAAATTGAATGATCTTCGCGTCGAGCGCATTCACGCAGATCTCACGCCCGGCCAAATCGGCGGCAGCGCGAATCTCACGACGGCGCAGCAACTTGCAGAATCCGCAGCAGCTTGCTTTATGGGCGCATCGAAGAAAGCACCGTTTGATATCGGAGGCGAGCTAGCGCGGCAATGGCTGACTGAGCCCAACCCACACGGCAAATCCAATGCGCTGGTATTGCGCCCGCTGTGCAACGGCATCGACCTCACGCGCCGCTGGGGAGACCGCTGGATCGTCGATTTCGGCACATCCATGGTAGAGCAAGACGCTATGCTTTTCGAAGCACCTTACGCATATGTGGCGGGCGCTGTGAAGCCACTACGTGCAAATAATAATCGCGAAGCCTATCGTATATTTTGGTGGCGACACGCTGAAGCACGGCCCGGCATGCGAGCTGCGTTGTCCAAATTACCGCGCTACATCATCACAGCCGCAGTCGCCAAACACCGCACATTCACTTGGATGCACAGCGCCGTGTTGCCCGATCAAGCCACGCTCGCCACAGCCCGCGCCGACGACACCACCTTCGGCATCTTGCACAGCCGCTTTCATGAGCTGTGGTCGCTGCGCATGTGTACGTGGCTGG
>JAYSRZ010000100.1:0-2142 GCA_043720775.1 Variovorax sp.
CCCGGCGCGATGTTTGCCGACTGGGAACTGATTGGCGTGCCGCACCGCATCACAGTGGGCGACAAGAGCCTGAAAGACGGCCAGATTGAATACCAGCACCGCAGAGATGCAGCGGCGAGTCGTGTGGCAGCGGCCGATGCAGTGGGTCATGTCCTCAAGCAGTTGCAATCGTAAGCCAGCGCCTCATGGATCAGCTTCATTCTCGGCGGGAGCCTTATGCTGATGCTCTGCGAGTGATCGCTATTCTTGGTGTGTTTTTGGTCAACGGCATGGGATATCTGTCAGCTCCAGGGGTTTCAATGCCGATGGGCTCGCCGAGTCCGCAGGGCGATGTTTTGTCTTTAGTTGTGTATGGTTTGGCGTTCTTCTTTTTTCAAGGAAAAGCATGGCCTTTGCTGTGCTTGTTGTTTGGCTACAGTTTGCAGAGTATCGCAGCTCAATTGCACAGCAGAGGTTCATCAGTGCGCGCGGGCTTGCGCTCGCGATACTGGAAACTGCTGTTGATTGGCATTGCACACGGTCTGCTCATTTATTTTGGCGATGTGTTGACGATCTATGCCATAGCTGGTCTCGTTGCTACGCGATGGGCAGCCTGTTGTGGCCCCCAGCGAATTAAAGCTTCTCGCCTTCTGCGGGCTTGGAAATGGTTTTTGGGCGCATCGATTTTGGTGATCGTTTTCATCGTGTTGGTCTCGTTTGGCATGGCACAAGAGGCTGCGCCAAAGCCCGTTTTGTTCTCGCAAACGACGGGTGGGTACGAGTTTTTTAAACTTAATGCCACTTATTACGGCTACGTTGCTATTGCTTCAGCCAGCGTTTATTTGCCGTTCTACATTTGGCTTACCTTGTCAGGAATGCTTTGCTGGCGTTTCCGTCTCTTGAGCACGCGTCGTGTGTCTCAAAGATTCTGGCGCGGTCATCTTGGATGGGTTCAGCTGGCAGCAAGCAGTTTGATGAATGCAGGCTTGATGGCATACGCTTTGTATTCTTTTTATAGAGGCTCCAGTGAGGGCGAACTTGGATTAGTCGCGTCGCTGGCCATCGCGCCTAACGTTTGGTGGGTTGCATGTTGTCTTGCGCTGTTGATGCGGAGCACCAATTCGCTCCCTACGTCAGCATTGCTATGGCTGGTGCCGGCTGGGCGTTATACATTGCTGATGTATCTGGGCTTGTCACTTTGTTTGATGCTGGGTGTCAGCCCGGTGTTAGGTGGGCCGCTCACGGATTTGTTTGAACACACTTCATCAGCGTTTGCTGCGCTGGTTGGCGCTTGGTTTGTTGCGGTTGGCTTGGCAAGAGCGGCAGCACTTCGAGGGCTCAGAGATCCGATCTCGAGCTGGCTTGGTAAGAGCCATCGGCTCGTTGAGCAGAAAATAGGCTGATGATGCACAGGCGAGCAGTGCTGCAATTGTTCAATTACCGGCTGCTGAGTCAGGCAGGCTTGGGCATGGCCGCCCTGCAACTGCCTTCGTTAGCACTAGCTGGCCGCCAGCTCGAAGAGCCCTTGGCTGATTCCGTGCGCGGCGCACTCACAGCGGCCATTTCCAGTTCCGCCCCGCCGATTCCCGAATTCAAAGACACCGAAACCAAGCTGCAATATCTGCGTTGGCTCGGCGAGATGAGCACGCGTTTGAAAAAGAAGAAAACCGATTTCGAGACGCGCAAAGAATTTCTACAAACCGTTTGGTATGAATCCAAGCGCGCGGGGCTCGACATTTCTCTCGTTCTCGGGCTGATCCAAGTGGAGAGCAATTTCCGCAAACACGCTATCAGCGTGGTGGGTGCGCGCGGCTACATGCAAATCATGCCCTTCTGGACGCGCGTGATCGGCGACGGCGATGCCGGCAAACTCTTTCATATGCAAACCAACATCCGCTTCGGCTGCGTCATCTTGCGCCACTATTTGGAGCGTGAGAGGGGCGACACCTTTATGGCGCTGGGTCGCTACAACGGCTCGCGCGGCAAACCGCCGTATCCGAATGCGGTGTATGCGGCGCAGAAAAATTGGCTTTGGCAAGACAAGACGTAAAAAAAAGCGCGGAGTCCGCGCTTTTTTCATTGGGCCAAGCGTGCGCTCAAGCGTTGATCACTTGCTGCAACTCCCCGTTTTCATACATCTCCATCATGATGTCGGAGCCGCCG
>JAYSRZ010000101.1:0-2138 GCA_043720775.1 Variovorax sp.
CTGTACAGCGAGCTGCGGAGTAAATCGCATGACCGCTAAGTTGTCTCGCACTCTTGTTTATGCAGTGCTGCTCCTTGCAGCATTGTTCTTCCTCGCGCCGCTGTATGTGATGCTCGCGACCAGTTTCAAAGACGCAGAGCAGATTCGCACGGGTAGTTTGCTAAGCCTACCCAACAGCCTGAATTGGAGCAGTTGGGCAACGGCTTGGAGCAGCGCCTGCACAGGTGTGGATTGCAACGGCCTCAAGCCATTTTTCATGAATTCAGTGATGATGACTGTGCCAGCGGTGTTGATCTCCACAGCTTGGGGCGCGGTCAACGGCTATGTGCTTTCCCACTGGAAATTCAAAGGCTCCGAGCTGCTCTTTGGCTTCATGCTGTTTGGCGTATTCATGCCGTTTCAGGTGGTCTTGCTGCCGATGAGCCAAGTGCTGGGCATGCTCGGGCTGTCATCCAGCGTCACAGGCTTGGTGATCGTGCATGTGCTCGCAGGCATGGCGGGCACGACGCTGTTTTTCCGCAACTATTACGTGAGCATTCCGCGTGAGTTGGTCAACGCCGCGCGGATGGATGGCGCGGGCTTTTGGCAGATCTTTTGGCGCGTGATCTTTCCGCTGTCCACGCCGATTTTGATGGTGACCTTTATTTGGCAGTTCACCAACATTTGGAATGACTTTTTATTCGGCGTAGCGTTCAGCGGCGCGGATAGCAAGCCCGTGACCGTGGGGCTTAACAACATGACCAATACATCCAGCAGCGTGAAAGCTTATGAGGTCGATATGGCCGCCGCGATGATTGCGGGCTTGCCGACGATGATTATTTACATGTTGGCGGGGCAGTATTTTGTGCGCGGGCTCACGGCTGGTGCAGTCAAGGGTTGAAAGAAGAATATGGCAGCAGGACTCAAAATCGACGGCATCGTCAAGCGCTTTGGCAAGTTGGGCAAACAAATCGAGGTGCTCAAAAAAATCGACATTGATGTGGCACCCGGCGAGTTCTTAATTCTGGTCGGGCCTTCAGGCTGCGGCAAATCCACGTTGCTCAATATCATCGCCGGCCTAGAAGAGCCCACCGAAGGCGATGTGCGCATCGGCGCGCGCTCCGTCATCGGCGTGCCGCCCGCGCAGCGCGATATTGCGATGGTGTTTCAAAGCTACGCGCTGTATCCCACGATGAGCGTGGCCGACAACATTGGCTTTGCATTAGAAATGCGCAAAGTGCCCAAGCCTGAGCGCATTAAGACGATCAACCGCGTTGCTGAGATGCTGCAAATCACGCATTTGCTGGATCGCCGCCCCGCCCAGCTCTCCGGCGGCCAGCGTCAACGCGTGGCGATGGGTAGGGCACTGGCTCGCGAGCCGCTGCTGTTTTTATTCGATGAGCCGCTATCCAATCTCGATGCCAAGCTGCGCGTAGAAATGCGCGCCGAGATCAAACGCTTGCATCAGGCCAGCGGCATTACGAGTGTGTATGTGACGCATGATCAAATCGAAGCGATGACTTTGGGTAGCCGCATCGCCGTGATGAAAGACGGCATCGTGCAGCAACTGGGCACGCCGGCTGAGATCTACGGCAAGCCCGCCAACACCTTCGTAGCCAGCTTCATCGGCTCGCCCACGATGAACATGATCACGGCTGCGAAATGCCCCATACACGTACCCACAGGCGCATCGCAACTTGGCTTGCGCCCTGAGCACATTACTTTGCAAAACGATTCCGATTGGCGCGGCACGGTCAGCTTGGTGGAGCCTACTGGCGCTGATACGTTTATCGATGTGGATGCTGCTGGCACGCATCTGACGGTGCGCGTCTCGCCAGAGATCAGCATCACGCCGGGGCAGGAGATTGGCTTGGCAGCGAATACGCAGGCGCTGCATTGGTTTGATGCAGCCGGAGCGCGGTTACTTTGATTGGTGCGGCTTAGGCCTGTGGGAGCCGTATTCGGGCGGGCTCATGGTCCCTGCTCGGGACTTGCGGCACCTGCCGCTGAGATAACGATAAAACGCTTCGCGTTTTTAAGCCTGCGCGGCGAAAATCGCCTGCCCGAATACGGCTCCCACAGGCCGTTGGTCGGCTCGGCGAAGCGGGATCGCAGCATGCGAACACTGTTTGCACTTGCCACGGTGAGCGCGCTGCGAT
>JAYSRZ010000102.1:0-18148 GCA_043720775.1 Variovorax sp.
GCTCTCATCGCGCAAAGCCGCCGATTTAGAAGAGGCCGCAGCTGAACTACAAGCCAAAGGCATTGATGCCCGCTGGATCGCGGCGGATTGTGCCGTGGAGGCCGATATCCACAGATTAGCGGATGAGACTTTGCAGCGCATGGGCGATGTGGATATTTTGGTCAACAATGCTGGCGCGGCTTGGGGCTCACCGGCGGAAGACCATCCGATTGAGGCTTGGGACAAGGTGATGAACCTGAACGTGCGCGGCTACTTTTTGCTGAGCCAGCGCATTGCTAAAAAATCGATGATTGCTAAAAAGAGTGGCAGTATTATTAACATCGCCTCCATCGCCGGCCTCGGCGGCAACCCCAGCGGCATGAACACGATTGCGTATAACACCTCCAAAGGCGCAGTGATCAACTTCACCCGCGCGCTCGCCGCCGAGTGGGGGCCCAAAGGCATTCGCGTGAACGCGATCTGCCCCGGCTTCTTCCCCAGCAAGATGACAGCCGGCACTTTGAAAGCCATGGGAGAAGAAAAGCTCTCCGCCCACGCGCCGCTGCGCCGCCTGGGTGACGATGAAGATTTGAAAGGCTTGACGCTGCTTTTCGCATCGGATGCTGGGAAACACATCACTGGCCAGTGGCTGGCAGTCGATGGTGGCGTGAGCGTGATCACCGGCGGGTGATATGAAATTTCCGCTTGAAATCGCATTCGTTGAGCATCTCGGATTCGAATTAATCAAATTCGAAGACGGCGAGGCGGAGATTCATTGCGCTTTGAAGCCGGAGCTGCTCAATACTTGGCAAGTGGCGCATGGTGGCTTGGTGATGACTTTGCTTGACGTGTGCATGGCGCATGCGGCTCGCAGTACCGAGGAACGTGGAAAGCATGCCGCGCCGGGGCTGGTCACGCTGGAGATGAAGACGCAATTCATGCGGCCGGGTGAAGACTATTTGGTCGCCAAGGCCAAGCTTTTGCATCGCACGGCGACTTTGGCATTTACGCAAGGCAGCGTGTTCAGCCGCCGCGCGAACGGAGATTTGAGCGAAATCTGTGCTCACGCGACGGGGACGTTTAAGTTCCTCAAAGCGCTTGCTACATCCTCGGGCGCAGCAGGCGGACGCGATTTGAAGAAGATCGTGCCGAATGCTTCTGATTAGCTGAATTTTTATATGTTTTCAATGCCTAACGCCGTAGATACTGCGTTAGGCGCCATCAATTTTATAGTGAGCTCATCATGACAATGAATCAAAAAATCGTTCTAGACAATCGCCCAGCAGTGGAGGCAAGTTCGTCTAACTTCAAACTTATGAGTGAAACGCTGCCTGCGTTGCAAGACGGTCAGGTGTTGGTCAAGCATCACTATTTGAGCCTTGATCCCTACATGCGAGGCCGCATGAATAATTCCAAAAGTTACGCCGCATCGCAAGGCATTGGCGAGGTAATGATCGGCGGCACGGTGGGCGAGGTGGTTGAATCAAAGCATGCCAAATATGCGTTGGGTGACAAAGTGGTGGGCATGGGCGGCTGGCAGCAATACAGCATCGTCGATGGCAATGCTCCTGCAGCGTTGCGCAAGGTGAACGATTCGCCGATTCCTCTGTCTGCCTATCTTGGTGCAGTAGGCATGCCGGGCGTGACGGCTTGGTATGGTTTGCTCAAAATCTGTGAGCCGAAAGCGGACGAGACGGTGGTGGTGAATGCCGCTTCGGGCGCAGTGGGCAGCGCAGTGGGCGTGCTGGCCAAATCACGCGGCTGCCGCGTGGTGGGTATTGCGGGCGGGGCAGAGAAATGCGCTTATGTGGTGAACGAACTGGGTTTTGATGCTTGCATCGATTACAAAGAGCATAGTGATGGCAAAGCTCTGAACGCAGCACTCAAAGCCGCTGCGCCCAATGGCATCGATTGCTTCTTTGAAAACGTGGGCGGTTGGATCACAGATGTGATTTTGGCTCGCATGAATGCCTTTGGTCGCATCGCCGTCTGCGGCATGATCTCGCGCTACGACGGGCAATCGCCGCCCTTGACGAACCCTGCCATCATCTTGGTCAGCCGCCTAAAAATGCAAGGCTTCATCGTTGCCGAGCATATGGAAATTTGGCCTGAGGCTTTGAAAGAGCTTGGCGGCTTGGTGGCAACGGGCAAGCTTCGCGCTCGGGAGAGCGTTGCCGTGGGTATTGAAGCTGCGCCGGATGCTTTTCTGGGGCTGCTGAAGGGGCGCAACTTTGGTAAGCAGTTGGTGAAGTTGATTTGAAGGTTTAAATTCAAATTTCCGGACGCGAAAGACGCAAAAGTTACGCGAAAGGCGCGAAAGAACAGCCGAAAATCAAGAAGACCAAAAGATTGAAAAATGTTTGCTCAAAGCAGATTCCCAAACTTTTGTATTTTTTCGCGTCTTTCGCGTAACTTTCGCGCATTTCGCGTCCGGAAATTAAAAGCCGATCCAACAGCATAGAAACGAGACAAACCATGAACCAAGACATCTTTCTCCATCATTACCCCACATCTCCTTTTGCCGAGAAGATCAGAGCGATTCTTGGCTACAAAAATCTCGCTTGGAAATCGGTCTTCCAGCCGATGGTGATGCCAAAGCCGGATATGCAAGCGCTCACAGGCGGCTATCGAAGAATTCCAATTCTGCAAATCGGCAATCAAATCGTCTGCGACACGATGCTGATGTGTGATGTGTTGGAGCACTTGGCTCCCGAGAAAACGCTTTACCCAGCAGGCTTAAAAGGCGCAGCGCGCACCGTGGCGCAGTGGGCCGACAGCATGCTGTTTCCTGTAGCGATGGCTTATAACTTTCAGCCTGCGGGCGCGGCGCACGTCTTCAAAGATCAGCCGCCAGAGAATCTCAAAGCCTTTGCCGCCGATCGCCAAGCCATGCGAGGCGGCGCGCCGCGTATGAATCCTGCAGATGCTGCCGCCACTTACAAAAGCTATTTGCGCCGCATCTCCAGCATGCTCGATGGGCAAAGCTTTCTGCTTGGAAATCAGCCGAGCATCGCCGATTTTGCGGTGTATCACCCCCTATGGTTCACCCGCGTCAAAACGCCCCCGCTGGCCAGCGTGCTCGATGCCACGCCCGCCGTACTTGCTTGGATGGACGCAATAGCCGCCTTTGAGCAAGGCGAGCCCAGCAAATCCAACGCTACTGAATCGATAGCAGCTTGCGCAATGAATAAGCCGGCTAGCAGCCTATTTGGCCATGAAAATACCTTCCAAGATGAGCACGGCATCGCTCTAGGAAGTCAAGTCACGATCCATGCTGAGAGCTTTGGCCTAGAGCCCAGCGCAGGCGAGCTCGTGGCCGCCACACGCACACGCTACACACTGCGCCGCGTGGATGAGCGCGCCGGCGAAGTGTTCGTACATTTCCCGCGCATTGGCTTCATCTTAAAGAAGGCCGAATAAAGCATGAGCGCGGCGGCTTTGTTGCAATGGCAATTTCTTCGCTTTGAGGAGCTGTCGGTGCATCAGTTGTATGCTTTGCTTCAATTGCGCTCTGAGGCGTTTGTGGTGGAGCAGCGCTGTGTTTATCAAGACATGGATGGCGGCGATCTGCAAGCCATGCATTTGCTCGGCAGTGTCGATGGAAAAATCCTGGCCTGCGGTCGTTGCTTTTCTAAAGACAAGCCCTTCGAGCAAGGTGCGCAGCCGATAGAAGCATCCATCGGCAGAGTCGTTACGCATGCAAGAGTGCGCGGGCAGGGTGCCGGCCATCTGCTGATGCGAGAGGCAGTTGATCGCATGCACGCACATTGGGGTGCTGTGCCCATCCGCATCAGCGCGCAAGCGCACCTCCAAAATTTCTATGCCCAGCACGGTTTCGCCGTGGTGGGCGAGCCTTATATCGAAGACGGCATCCCGCATCTGGGGATGCTTCGTCAACCTTCCTCACTGAAAGAAACATCATGATCACAAACTTCAAAAACAAAACTGCGGTTCTCACCGGCGCTGGCTCGGGCTTTGGGCTCGAATGCGCGCGCATTGGTGCGAAGCTGGGGATGAATCTGGTGCTCGCCGATGTGCAGCAAGATGCGTTGGACAAGGCTGTCGCAGAAATTTCTGCGCTGGGTGCGCAGGTATTGCCGTTCAAATTGGATGTGAGCAAGGCGGAGCAGGTCGAAGCTCTTGGAGCGGCGACTCTTGAGAAATTTGGCGCTCCGCATTTTGTGTTTAACAACGCGGGTGTGGGCGCGGGTGGCTTGATTTGGGAGCACACATTGAAGGATTGGGAATGGGTGGTGGGCGTGAACATCATGGGTGTGGCGCATGGCGTGCGCGTATTTACGCCGATGATGTTGGAGGCTGCGAAGCGCGATTCAGCGTATCAAGGCCATATCGTGAATACCGCGAGCATGGCGGGCTTGCTCAATGCGCCGAATATGGGTGCGTACAACGTGAGCAAGCATGCTGTGGTGGCGCTGTCTGAGACGCTTTATCAAGATCTGCGCTTGGTCACGGATCAGGTGAGCGCGTCAGTCTTGTGCCCCTTCTTTGTGCCCACTGGCATCAGCCAAAGCCACCGCAATCGCCCTGAAGAATTCAAACAACGCGGCATCAAGCCGACCAAGAGCCAGTTGATTGGCCAAGCGATGAGTGACAAGGCTGTGGGCAGCGGCAAGGTGAGTGCAGCAGATGTGGCGCAAATGGTGTTTGATGCTGTGGCGCAAGACCGTTTTTACATCTACAGCCACCCCAAGGCCATTAACTCTGTGCAGATGCGCTTAGAAGACATCATGCAAGCGCGCAACCCGACCGATCCGTTTGCTCATAAACCAGAAATTGGCGTGGAGTTGAAGAGAGCGCTGCGCGCCGATTGATTGACGATTGTTGTACTGAACATCGCCAAGAGCGCGGTTGCACGGACGCCTGGTTTTTCGGCAGCCTGCTGCTGCGGGTCTACTGATATACTTTTCCTGAGATAAATAGTAAAAAAACCTGAGGAGTTTGTCATGTCCGTTGTTTGCCTCAAATGCAGCACATCCAACGCTGAATCAGCGAAGTTCTGCAAAAGCTGTGGCAACGCAGTCGATTTGCCAGCGCAAATACTAGGGCAGGCAGTTAAAACGCAGGCGGCGGGCTCTGCGTTATCGTGTGAAAAATGCAATGTAGCCAACGCCATCACAGCGAAGTTTTGCAGGGCATGTGGATTTAGCTTGATCAAAGTGCGCTCTGCTGAGCCGGTTGCTGCGCCAACCCCTGCACCTGCACCTGCACCTGCACCTGCACCTGCACCTGCTCCTGCTCCTGCTCCTGCTCCATCGCGTGCGACTACAGCAACGCCAGCGCCAGACAGCTCAGAGCCGCAAGTTGTTACGTCGCCCATCACGGCCATGGCTTCGCGCCGATCCTCAACTCCTTTGTATGCCGGCTTGGGCGCTCTGGCGCTCGCATTGCTTGGCGTGGTGTTTTGGGTGTTTACGGGCGTGAAATCAGGCGATCTTGCTCCTCCTGGGTCGCCGCAAACAACATCTAAGGCTGCCGCGCCAGATCTGAAAGAGGCTGAGAGGCCAACCGCTGCGCCAACGACCACATCATCGCAAAGCCAAGCGCCTGCGAGCGCCGTCTCATCCGCGCTGCCATCCGTTGTTGCCAAGGCTGACAAGGAAGAAGTGATCTTGCCTAGCCCAGCCGCGAAAGCCATTGCGCCAATTGCTCCCATCCCTTCAGCTGCGCAGCAGGCCAAGCCTGCTGTTGCCCTCCAAACTGCTAAGCCTCAAGCAGCTCAGCGCCCAACGCCTGACAACCCGCCTGTTCAACAGAGCGCGGAATTACCTACGCCACGCGCGGCCGCACAGCCTAGCCCATTAGAAAACAGCCAGCAGCCCGTTGCGCAAGCACCCGTCCGCTCTGATCCCGCAGCGAATGCCGCTGCACCGAACAGCCCCAGAGAAGCTTGCGGTAAGCGCATATTTTTAGCTATGGCTATTTGCATGCAAGAGCAATGCAGCAGCCCCCGCTTTAATGTGCATCCTCAGTGCGTGCAGATGCGTCAGCAGCAAAAAGAGGCGCAAGACCGAAGCCTTAATGGCTCAAATTAGTCGCTTGTTTAAATCGTCATTACAAAGAAAGAAAAAACTACTATGGCACTCGTTATCAAATCGTGGAGCGTGAAATCTAAGCCTGCAACAGGTGAGCCCTATGTGCGCGTCGTTGCGCGTCAAAGCGGCTTCTGGTCGTTTATCTTTTCTTTGCTGGGCATTGACGCCACCACGACGCTGGTGGTGAGCAACACACGCATTGAATTTGAGCAGGGCTCGCTCTCGGGCTTTATGAGCCGGTTGACCACCTTTGACCACATTTCATCATCGTTTTATGGCAGCCACAAACCTTGGAAGACGGCTTTGATGATTCTCGGCGCTTGCATGTTTTTGGGTGGTTTGTTTAAAAGCGGTTGGGCCATGTTTGCCATGCTGTTGATCGGTTCAATCGCCGGTGGTTTGTATTACTTTCTGAACCGCGAGCTCATGATTGGTTTTGCTGAAGACAGCGGAGCGCAAGTGTTGATTTGTTTTAAAAAATCCATCATCGAAGGTCAAGAAATCAACGAAGAGCAATTGCGCAAAATCATCACGATCGTGGAGCACTTAATCAAAGATTCTGGCCTACCCATGCCGGATGTTGATATGGGCGGGACGCCTGAGAATGCCCGAATGGCTGGTGTTGCGCCGCAAAACTTGGGTGAAGTATTCAAAGGCGCTGCGCCAGCTGCGGCAGTGCCTCAAACTGTGTTTACGCCAGCGCCTCCATCTACATTTAAGCCAGCTTTATCGGCATGCCCCAAGTGCGCCACGAGCGTGACGCCACAAGACACCTTCTGCGGCGGCTGCGGCTACAAGTTGCAATAGAAGATTGCCATGACCTACGAATACAGCTCTGAGGCAAAATTAGATTTCCCCAATCCTTATCGACTTGAAAATATTTTTTGGGGTTGCAGGGCTGCGACTTTACTCATCTGTGCAATTGCTCTGCTCTTCTTAGCGCGAAAGCATTTGGCAGCACAGGCGATAGGCAGTTTTGTGGTGCCAGTTGCTTTGGGTGTTTTGCTTTTTTTATTGGCCGCTTGGAATTTCATGCAAATCGCCAAGCAGCTCAAAGTGTTCTTTGGGCGCGGCCAGCCAGTTGGCTTAGCAACTGAGCTTTCGCCTGATCAAGTGGGTGTGTCTGACCAAGCCATGGCTTTAGGGCAAACGATTCGCCAAGGCGCTTTGGAGTTTGCCATCCCTAGCGGATCGATGAATGGCGTGTTGTATTCGTTGGTGCATAACTTGATCACTGCGCCTGCCTATGTGCAGCAAGCACTGCAAAGTCGATTTGCAAATTTGGCCTCTTATGGATTTTTGCTGCTGATCATGATGGTGGCAATGCTGTTTGCTTACGGCTCGGCGATTGCAGCTTGGGTGGGCGCGTTTTTCTTAGGGCTAGTTGTTTGCATGGCAGTCAAGCCTGTGTCGGGCGGAGACGCGCGGGCGACAGTGAGCTTCAATTTAGTGCAGGTGTTGTTGCTTGTGATGGCGGCGATTCTCGGCCCGGTGTTGCTGACGATGATCAGCAGCAAGCTGCCCGATTTAAGTTGGGCTTCTTTTGGAATGCAAGCCCTGCTGATCTTGGCAGCTTTGGTGCTGATTGAAGTGGTTTTCTTTGTTGCAGTGCAGCGCAATATTGATGAGCCACCGGCGGTGAGTAAAGTCGACACGCAGGTCAGTGTGAGCTTTAACAGCGACCCGAATCTGCTGATGCAAGAACTCGATCGTGAGATGCAGCGCAATTGGAGCCAGCGCATTCCGAATCGCCGCTATGCACGTATCTTGCCTTTGGTGCCGCTCAATGAACGAGCTGGCAATTTCAAGGGCGTATTGATGGAAGAGAGCCAGCCGATGGTGCCAAGTGCTTTCACCAAAATGGATTGGGCCACGGCGATGGCGTATCCGCGCTTTTTTTGGCTTGCTGTGATTGATATTTTGGGCGTGCTGATGACATTGCTAGGCTCAGCGGCCTTGGTGTTTTTTGCAATGCAATTCAATCCGCTGGGTGATTGGAAACCTGTCATGGGATACGCCACGTTGGGCTTGTCGCTCGTGGCCGTGGGGGGCTATGCATTTCGTAGTGCGCATACGTTGTGGGGCCGGTTTGATTTCGAATCCAAGTTGACATGGGTGGAGATGGAGGGCAGTTTTATCCGCTCGAGAATTGATCTGGGCAACCGCTTGCAAGACCGTGTGTTTACCGAACGTGATGTGGTGAATGTGGAGAACATGACGCTGCGTGTTTGGGTGACGCAACTCAGAAGCGTTGTGTTTGGTCATCAGAGTCATGGCAGCGCAACACAGCGCATCATCACCGGCATGCTAGGCTTGCCTCAGGATGCTCAATACATAAAAGATTTGATTGCGCAATTTGCTGCACAGCAAAGCATCGTGGTCGCTCCTGGCGCTACTGAGGATGCTCGCCGCATGGCAGGAATGGGCATGATGAACAAGCTAGGCGACGCCACAAACTCTTCCGCAGCATTGACGCAGGCTGCAGTGTCAGATTTGGTGGTGCAGGCGGCAACTGGCGCAGGTTTTTCTGCCGCGCCAGTTGGCAATGGTCATGTTTTCTGCCGCGCATGTGGCACTAAAAACACGCGCGATGCGGCATTTTGTGAAGGCTGCGGCGCTACAGTTTAAAACTCAGTGCATTTTGCCAAGCCAGATCGGCTTTGACTGGTGTGCTTAGATTTTTCCAAACACCACATCCCACACGCCATGCCCGAGCTTGATGCCTCGGTTTTCGAATTTGGTCAGCGGGCGATAATTTGGTTTTTCAGCGTAGCCATCGGCTGATATGGCGGTGTTTTTGAGAGCTGCTTCGGCTGACAAGACTTCGAGAATTTGCTCTGCATAGGGCTGCCAGTCCGTGGCGCAATGCAGATAGCCGCCTGGCTTGATGTGTTGCACGAGCGTGGCGATGAAGGGTTGCTGAATCAAGCGGCGTTTGTTGTGGCGCTTTTTATGCCACGGATCGGGGAAGAAGATGTGGATGCCATCTAAGCTGGCGCTCGGAATCATCTTTTCCAACACTTGCACGGCATCGTGCGAGATGATGCGCAGATTGGCTATGTTTTGCTCTTCAATGCGTTTAAGCAAAGCGCCGACGCCCGGCTGATGAACTTCGCAGGCGAGAAACAATGTATCGGGCAACACGTTGGCGATATACGCAGTGGCTTCGCCCATGCCAAAGCCTATCTCGAAGACGATTTTCGTAGATTTTTTTATACCTTTTTGGTCGATAGCATCGGTGGATACTGCGTGAGGTGCTATTGAATTGATAGTTGGCTGTGTGGCTATGAGTTTCGAAAAATCGAGTAACTTTTCTTCAAATGCGATCAGAAATTGCGGCCCAATCACTTCTAGTGCCTTGGCCTGGCCTGTGGTGAGCCTGCCTGCGCGACGCACGAAGCTACGTATATGTCGATGTTGAGTGGCGTCAGCAGGCGCTGTAATGAGAGTGTTTTCGTTAGTCTTCACGCTTTAGATTGTAGGGGTGGTTAATGCGAGTGGGTCACTGCGATGCGTACAATAAAGTCATGATTAAAACGACACGCACCCCGCGACTTGAGTTCACAGAAAATGATGTTTTGCACATGATGGGTGCAACACGCATGGCTGATTTCTTGAAACTGGTAGAGGAGCGCACTGTGGGCGGGCGAGAACGGGATAAAGGCGAATTGGCAGAGAGATGGCGCAAAGCTGCCGCAACATTTGAAGCTTTGCAGACCGCAGAAGCTGGGCAGGCGGATGAGGTCTCGGTATTGCCGTTGTCATCAACGCTGCAAGCGCACGTCGATAAGTTGACTGCCTTGCAGTATTTCCAAGACTCTTTTGCAGTCGTGCCCGTGGCGTTTGGCATGGTTGAGCTTGAAAAACTGATTGTCTATCAGCAAAGCATACAAGGTGCTGCCGTCAAAAAGATGACACAGGGGCAGTCAGTTGCCATGTCAGATCAAGAGTTGGCTGATTTGTGTCTACCGCTATCACTGCCGCCGGCAAGCATCAGATTGGTGAATGAAAAAAATGGGCATTTTCTTTTCGTATCCGACAGCCACGACGCGAGATTTCAGGGTGCTCAACTGGTCAAACCATCTGATGTCAAAGGGCTGAAGATCAATGGACAAAGCCAAGCGATCGTCGCACTGAGCTTTGGGTTTTCAACGAATGTTCTGAATGTGGTTCGGTATGGAAAACGCATGGTGCTCAACAATGGCTACCATCGGGCGTTTGCTTTGAGTCAGATGGGTATCAAATATGCACCTTGCTTGATTCAAGTGTGCGGCCATTGGGAAGATGTCGGCATGGCTGGAAGCAGTGAAATATCAAGCAATGGCGAATTATTTTTTAATAAAAGCCGTCCACCCTTGTTGAAGGATTATTTGAATCCTGAATTGGTGGAGATTTTCCCAGTCAAGCAAGCAACAAAAGAGATTCGCCTTAGCTACGAGATTGAATCTTCGTACTTATATCTCTAAATTAAATCAACCATGAATTATTTAGACCATCATTTGCGCATAAACCCAAGCTATCAAGTAGGTCTGTTTGAAAGCAAAGAAGCATTACATTTGCCGATTCAATTGTGATATTTCACACGCTTTTTTCGCTATAATGTACTCAGATGTGAAATTGGTCACATACCTAGTAAAACTAAGGACTACATATGCGTGTACTCAGTCTTGAAGAAATGGACGCTGTAGCAGGCGGACGCGGGCGCAAATCCTGCGGCGGCTACAAACCTAGAAAATCTCGTGGTCAGCACAGCGGCAATAGCAACAGTAGCAGCGGTAAGAATCGTTGTGGCGGATCGAGCAGCAGAGGAAGCAGCAACAGCTCTCAGGCCGGTTGCCTCCCACCCCCACCACCATGCCCACGTCCACCTCCGCCGCGCGGAGATACCTGATCACTCGATTAATAAAAGCCCTCGCGTGAGGGCTTTTTTATTTGCTGAAAACTATTTTGCCTGCTGCGACGTCAAGCCGAAGGCGAGCTTGTGCTTGCGTGATCTCCGCCTGAGCCAGTTGAGAGCGTGCATTCGAAAGAGCAGATTGCGTGGCCAGCAGTTCTAAGATCGAGCCCACACCTGCTTTGTACCGGCCGATCGTGATCGCATAACTTTGACTTGCAGCATTGAACAAAAGGCGTGCAGCCATCAAGTTTTGTTTTTCAGTTTCAAGCAGCCTTAGATTTCTTGAAGCCTCCAGGCTTAAATCACGCTCGATCTGAATGATGCTTTCCTCTTGGCGCAATATTTGCGCCATCACCTGCGCTTCGCGGGCTCGTTGTTCATCGCCGTTGAACAGTGGAATACGAGCCAAGACATTGCCACTCAAGTTGCTTTGAAACCCCGAGCCCGAAGTGCTCAGATCTTTGGTGCTGGCCACTGATGCTGCCAAAGCAACAGTGCCGCGTGCATCGGCCCGAACGATGTCTAGGCGAGACCTAGATGCCATCACATCAGCGCGTGCCGCCATGATTCTCGGGTGCTCTGAAAGCGCTGCATCGCCCAACCCTGCTATTTGCGCTGATGTCGCGGCGGGAAAGGCTTGATCTATGGATGCGAGCTGCAGACTTTGATTGACGGGCAATCCCATAGCCAGTGTGAGGGCGACTCGCGCTATGTCCCAGACTCCTTCGCCCCGCACACGATCTAAAGTGGCCTGAGCCAGAGCAGTTTGTGCTTGCAATTTTTCTGAAAGCGACACCACAAAGGCCTCATATTTGGCCTGGGCAGCCGCTTCACTTTGCCGCGCGGTTTCTTCGGTTTCACGCAGCGCACTCAGGCGCGCAAACGCCGTCGAGGCTTCGATGTAAAGGCGCAAGGCTTCGTTGAGCGCGGCAAGCACAGCGACTTCTTTATTGGCTTGCGCTGATCTAAGCACCTGCCTTGATTGCTCGACAGCTGCTGTTCGCGCACCCGCATCAAAGAGCACCCAGGTTAAGCCGATGGATCCCGTTGCGCTGGAGTTTAAAACACCTGCACCGCTGTTGCTCGATGGCGTGCCTCGCGCAGACAATTCTGCTGCCGCCGAAAACCTCGGTCGCAGAGCCGCCGTTGCAATCTCATTGGCTGCTTGCTGCTCATTGACGAGCAGTACAGCTTGGTTAAGCGCTGGCGTCTTGCAAAGAATGTGCGCCATCGTGTCGAGTAAGGTCAGGCGGGACAGTGTGCTGGGAGCCAATTCATGGCAGTTTTGGCCTCGCATCACGTTGGTGAGTTCTTGTGTTTTCGGCTGAGCATCGTTCGTGTTTGGCGATGTCGGTACGGTACGCAAAGCGTATTCCAGCTTCATGCCGTGCATTTGAGAAACTTGCACGGGTTGCTGTGCAGAGGCATGCATATTGGCAGCACCGATGCCACAAGCAACTGCTTGCCTGAGGCGCAAGAGAAATCGTGAGTTCACGCGCCCTGCGTCCTGCGAGGGAGCACGCTCATTCGTGCAAAGTAGCCGTCGGGCGAACCATCGTAGGCGACAGCGCCATCACTCATCTCGATCACGCGCTGCGCTGCTGCAATGGTCTCGGGCCGATGTGCAATGACGATACGTGTCATTGAGAGAGCTGCAATCGAAGCATTGACTTGTGCTTCACGTTTGAGATCTAGGTGGCTGGTCGCCTCGTCAAGGATCAAGACCTGTGGCCGCTTGTACAAAGCGCGCGCCAGCAAAACACGCTGCTTTTGCCCACCCGACAAGACCGTGCCCATATCGCCGACCAAAGTCTGATAGCTCATGGGCATCGATTCAATGTCTTGGGCAACTGCTGCCAAATTTGCGCAAGCCGTGATTTGCTCGAAATCTGGCTGTGGATCAAAAAAGCAAATATTCTCGGCAATTGAGCCAGAAAACAAGACGTCATCTTGCATCACCGTGCCCACTTTCCCGCGCCATGCATCGCTGCCGATGTGTTCGAGTTTTGCGGAGCCGATGAAAATACTTCCCGTCGTTGGCTTGAGAACACCCATCAGCAGATTCACCAGCGTCGTCTTGCCGCAGCCCGATGAGCCTGTGATGGCAATCGCTGAGCCGGGTGGAATTGTTAAATCAAGTCCGTCAATCACCCAAGGGTCATTCTCTGCATAGCGAAAGCGCAAGTTATCAAGTCGAATTTCTGGTGCTTGGGCTTCCGGCGTGTGGCCAAGCAATCGCTGATTGCTCGTTTCTGCCGGCGTTAAAACCACATCAGCGAGCCGTTGGCCGTACAGCCGCAGCATCTTGAATTCGATGAATTGATCAATCAGGCCGGTGACCCGCGAGTCAAACTGACTTCTGTAAGCCAAAAAGGCCACCAACATACCCAAGCTCAAATTGCCGGCCAGGACTTGGCTGGCACCCAACCAAAGCAGTGCAATATTTGTCAAACCACTGAGCGTACTCTTGAATAAACGATACCAAATTTGCAGTTTTTGGATCGACAGTGTGGCATTGGTTTCATTGACAAGAAGCGTCTGCCATGTGCCTTTTCTGATCTCTTGCCGAGAAAAGAGTTTGATCGCGCGCATACCGCGCAAAGTCTCAAGGAAGTGTGTTGACAAATTGGCCGCATGAACAATTTGCTCTTCCGTGGCTAAGTAAAGCGGCCGATACCAGATCAAGCGAAGCAGAAGATAAATGCTGACAGCGCCAATCGATATCCAAGCCAGCGTCGGGTTGTAGATGAACATCATGACCAGCGTCAGAATCACCATCACGCCGTCAAATAAAGTTTCAATAAAAACGCTGGTAAGCACCCTCTGAATTTCTTCAATCGCACTGGTGCGCGAGACGATGTCGCCGAGATGGCGCTTGCTGAAATAATCTAAAGGCAGCTTCAGCAAGTGGCTAAAAACATTGGCTTTCCATTGAATCCGAATCGACGTGCTCAGGGTCAGTAGCAACCAAGATCGAATCAGTCCGATCAACTGCTGCATTAAAAGCAACAAGCCAAAGCCAAGCGCCAGCGTAGTGAGCAAGTTGACATCACGAGAAACCACCACATTGTCAACAATCGTTTGCATCAACTGAGGGCTGAGCAAAACAAACAACTGCAAGACCAAAGACAGCAGCAGCACTTGCGCCAAAGAAGGCCAAAAACCACTGACTTGCCCGATCAAATGCCCGAGCGAAATCGGGACCTTTTCTTCTCGTTTGGTAAAACCCGGGTTGGGCCACAGCTCCAATGCAACACCCGTGAAGTGTTTTGAGGCCTCCTGCATGCTGTAGCGCCGCTCACCGAAGTTAGGATCGTGAACCACCACAGCCTGTGCGCTGACGGCTTTGAGCACCACAAAATGATTCAAATCCCAATGCAAAATGACGGGCAATCGAAGTTGGGCGAGATCGGCCAGTTCGAGGCGAACAGCGCGATAGCCGAGATTTTCTTGCACGGCGATTTCGGCGAGATGGGTGAGCGTCATGCCTTTGAGCGAGATGGCATGACGCGCTCGCAAAGCGGCAAGATCGGTGATGACGCCATGATGGCCCAGCACCATCGCCAGACAGGCCAGACCGCATTCAGCAGCTTCCGTTTGCAAAATAACGGGCAAGCGCCTACGCAGCCCCAGAGAAAGTGATTCAAGCCATGCCATAGCGTCGTGGCCTCACATTTTTCCGCTGATGCTGTAGAGCGGCTCTAGCATCCACTCGTACAAACGCCGTGTTTCTTGCAAGATATCTGCATCAAGCCGCATGCCTGCTTGCAGGGGCAGGCTTTGACCATAGGCCATGACCGATTGAAGCTTGATGCGCACGGTGATGGCGAATACCGTCTCACCCGCAGGTGTGTCGGGTAGGGCAAATCCGACAAGCTCTGAACTAGGCACGGCTGTGTTGGACACCGACTCAACAATGCCTTCGTGCTGGCCGAATTTTTGAAAAGGGTAAGACTGGTAGCGAAGCTGCACCTTGTCGCCTTTGCGCACAAAGCCCACGGTGCGGCTGGGCGCATACAGTCTCGCTTCTAACAAAGTGTCTTGAGGCACAAGATTGAGCAAGGCACGCGACGCATCGACCGCTTGGCCCACTTCGCCAAGCACGAGACTGGCTCGCCCAGATTCCGGTGCGGTGATGACAACGTTGCGACGCGCATCGACTTCCGTGAGCTCCTGACGGGCAGACGAAATGCTGCGCTGGAGCAATGCATTTTGGCTGGTGAATCGGCTGCGCGTGCTCTCGATTTCGCGCTGCGTTGCGGCGATTTCTCGCTCGGCTACCAAGCCCTCGCGCTGCAAAGCTTGTAGGCGAGATTGCTGCTCGCTGAGCTCGGCTTCTTTCTGAAAAAGCTGCTCTCTGGCGATGAAATCTTGATCGGCTAAGTTTTGATATCGCGTTTTTGCCTCGCGCGCGAGTTTGAGGCGGATGGATTGCTGCTCGATGAGCCGCTCAGTCGCTTGTGCTTCAACGCGCAAAGCTTTAATGCGGCGCTCTAAATGGCCGATTTCGCTGCTCTCGGTTGAGCGATTGCGCAAGAGCTCGGTTTCCATCGAACGCCTGCGCTCATCGACTTGCTGGCTGATGTCCGCTTGGATGCTTCGCGAGCCTGAGCCCAGGCGATCACTGGAGAGCACGTAGAGCACATCTCCTTTTTTAATTGATTGCCCCTCGACGACGTTCTTTTCAGTGACCACACCCGTTTGAGGCGTGACAACCTTGATCACGCCCGAGGAGGGCAAGAGTTGCCCAGTCACGGTTGATTTCCGGGTGTAAGTGCCCATCACTAAAAACGCAATCAACGCCAGTGCCATGAGCGCGGCAGCCAGCGCAAGCCAATGCATCGACAGGCGCGGTGTCAAAACGATTTGCCCCATCGTGCTGGTGGCTTGCGCTTCGATCACAGCGTCGCGAAACAGTTTGCTGTCAGGTTTTGGGTTGCGTAGGGGCGTCAAAGTAAGGAACTCTGAATGGATCTAATACTTATCAAAGTGTAAACGACGACGGATGGGGCAATTGCAAAAATCCCAACGAAGACGCCAATCGATTTTCCAGGAACTGAGCGCTTGGCTCAACGAGCCTTCTTGGGCAGGCAGCTGGAGGCAATCGGCTGCCTTGTTAAGCTCATTGAGAGCTTGAATATCGCTGTGCAGAGTCAATGGTGTTGCGCCATTTTGCTTGGACAACTTCTGACCATCCGCAGCAAACACGAGGGGGCTGTGTAAATACTCGGGTGTCGGGTAGCGTAGAGCTTGCTGTAGGAGAATTTGCCTTGCGGTGTTGTCTGCTAAATCTTCGCCGCGCACGATGTGTGTGATGCCTTGCTTGGCGTCATCAACGACGACGGCGAGCTGATAAGCCCAAAGGCCATCAGATCGCTTGAGCACAAAATCCCCAATTTGCGTGCTCACATCTTGCATCTGTTGCCCCAATCGGCGATCTTGCCAAGTGATGAGCTCGTCTTGGGCGACTACTGATTTGATAGCACTCCACGCAGCATTTACGGGCGAAAAATGCTCTTTTCCTATAAAAAACCGCCATGCACGTGCCTCTCGGCCTTGCAGACCAGCGCGGCATGTGCCTGGATAAACAAGCTCCGCGTGGCGTGGTTTGGCATCGCCTCTCGCGGCCCATGCGGCTTCGATGTCTTTGCGCGAGCAAGAGCAGGGGTATGAGCGCTGCTGGTCGATCAGCTCATCAAGTGCTGCTTGATAGAGCGCGCCACGCTGTGATTGATAGACCGGTGGCGCGTCAGGGATCAATCCGCAGCAGGCAAGCTGGCGCAAGATTTCTTCGGCAGCACCAGCGATGCAGCGCGGTGTATCGACATCTTCTATGCGCACCAGCCACTGGCCACCCTGGGCGCGTGCGTCAAGCCAGCTGGCTAGCGCGGCCACCAGTGAGCC
Organism: Variovorax sp.; assembly: GCA_043720775.1. Lineage (GTDB taxonomy): Bacteria > Pseudomonadota > Gammaproteobacteria > Burkholderiales > Burkholderiaceae_C > JANMDU01. The sequence goes on from JAYSRZ010000102.1 coordinate 16,834, forward strand.
GGCGTGTAATGCACCCGTGGGCGAGGGGGCGAATCTGCCGATGTATTGAGCCACAATGCCGATCCATCTCCGCCCCGCTTTGAAATCCTTACTTCAAAGCGGACAGTGCCAATTCCAAGCCACTAACAAACGCATCTTCTACGCGATGGCCTAAACACCAATCGCCGCAAACGCCGATGCCCGCTGGGGCGCTCCACAGATAAGATTTACCTAGCGCCTTGTCGGTCTTGGCATAGCGCCAGCGGTGTACCTGTGCATAGGCTGGCTCTGCACGAATGTTGGTGATCTCGGCAAAAGCTTTGAGCAGCTTGGCTTTGGCACGCTCTGCATCATCTTCCAAATGCTCGGTGCTCCACGCGGCGCTGGCCTGCACAGTCCAGCGCTCGATGCCGCCGCGCCCGGGCTTAGAGCTCTCGCGGGCGAGCCAGGCAATGCGGTGATGCGTGGAGCGGGCGGCGCTCCATTGGGGCCCGAGCAAGCGCAGTGGATCATTGGGCCTAGATGGCAAAGCATTGGGGAAGGCAAGCATCAGCGTCCAGCAGGGGGAGACGGTGACGGGTTTTATTTTTAAAGCGAAATCAGCAAAAACTCCCCGCTCCTCCTGCGTGAGGTGCTCATTTTTTGATAGCGAGCTGTCTTGCAGCAGCGATTGAGCCTGCACACTCGGAATCGCCAGCAACACGGCATCAAAACTGCCAATGCTCTCTGGCTTGGCCTTCGCATCATCTGGGTTGTGGCAAAGCAAGCTATATTGGCCTTGGCCGTTGCGTTCAATCAAACGCACTTGTTTGCCTTGCAGAATTTGCTTTTTTGCCGCCAAGGGTGCAGCCATATGGCCAACCAGCGCATTCATACCTGGCTGGCCGACCCAATGCGGCTCGCGGCTGGGCAGAGCAGCCTCTAGCGTGCGTCCTTGCGCATCGAGCACGCGCACCGCGTTCGCAGCCCAAGGCCGGGCAATCTCAGGCGCATTGCCTAGCGCCCATTGCATCATGCTGCGAAAGCGCGCGTCGCGCACGGTGAAATACTGCGCCCCATGATCGAAACTACCAAATTCAGAGCGCCGGGTAGACATTCGTCCGCCTACTCCTTTGCTCTTTTCAAACACCGTCACGCGATGGCCTGCTTGGATCAGCGTGCGTGCCGCTGTGATACCCGCCATGCCAGCGCCAACGACGGCAATGTTTTTTGAGATGGTTTTTGAGGGCGCTGGGCTGAGGGTGTTTGTCTTAGGCATGCCCTTGACTCTACACGCTTTCAAGCGTTTTTTACGGTGCTGGATATTGTGTCTGTGGCTTAGCGAGCGCGTAGGCCA
>JAYSRZ010000103.1:0-5919 GCA_043720775.1 Variovorax sp.
CGCTATGGCATGCTCGGCTAGAGAGAGTTCCAATTTTCCTGATATAGCCTACCAAGTTACCCGCTAATTAACGGGCGTTGTGTTCTATTTTCAGGAGATTTTATGAAGCTACTCAAATGGCTGCTGGTTTTTGCAATGTCCATCAGCAGCTCGATTTACGCGGGGCCCATGGGCTTCAAAGACAGCACCATGGCCATGGGCGATTTAGCGCCTAACTGGCGCGAGGCTTGGGTTAACCACGCGCTCACACCTCATGATGCTTTGGGCGCGGGCGGCGTCTGGATGCGCTCTGACGACAAACTGATCGTTCGCGAATTCGCAGAGGTCAATTACACGCGCCTCGTCAAGCGCTGGAATGCTGAGCATTCACAGGCGAATGTCTGGTTCTTGGGCGGCGTCGGCTCAGTGCGTGGCACGGGATTCTCAGGCACGCGCACCATGCTCGCGCCGGGGATCTCCGTTGACTATGAAACTGCACGCATTTATGTTTCTGCGACTGCGCGGCTTTACCGCGCCAGCGGCATAAATCACGACTACGGCGCACTGAGGGCAGGATTCTCGTTTTATGAAACAGACTACGACCAGACGCAGCCTTGGCTCATCGTCGAAGCAAGGCGAATGCGCGGCTTGTCTGACAAAACAGAGATCACGCCCATGCTGCGCTTCATCAATAAGGGCTACTTCGTTGAAACAGGCGTTAGCAACAATCGCCAAGTTCGTTTTAACTTCATGTATATTTTTTAAGGAGCGTCATCATGACTTCATTTACTACTAAATTCATAGCACTCTGCGCAGCTTCTATGCTGGCCACTGCCGTATTTGCCACTGAATCTGTCAAGGTTACAGTCAATGGCATGGTCTGCGCTTTCTGCGCTCAAGGTATTGAGAAACGCTTGGGCAAGCTGCCGGCAACGCAGGCTGTGTTTGTCGACCTCAAAAAGCGTGTCGTCGCAGTAGAAGCCAAGCCCGGCCAAAAACTTGACGACAAACTGATTCGCGCAGAAATCACGGATGCTGGCTACGACGTTGTTAAATTGGAAACATCTGACTTAACCGTGCAGCAAATCAAATCTGAAATGGCAAGCAAAAAATGAGTGCGTCATCTGAGATTTTGAAGCTGGCTGGCGACGGCAAACATCAGTCACGCAGCAGCATGGCCACTTCAGTACTCAGCCTATTTGCCAGCAGCTCCACCCTGATCTGCTGCGCCCTGCCTGCGCTGCTGGTAGCGCTCGGTGCGGGTGCGGCTCTCTCAGGGCTGGTGGGCGCTTTCCCGCAAATCGTCTGGCTGTCTGAACACAAAATTGGCCTGTTCGTCTTCGCCGGCGTGATGCTAAGCTCCAGCGGAGCACTGCAATACATCAACCGCAGCGCGCCCTGCCCAATCGATCCTGAGCTACGCAATGCTTGCCTGCGAACGCGTAAGTTTTCACTGCGGGTGTATTGGGTGAGCGTGGGGATTTATTGCGTGGGCGGTTTCTTTGCTTTTGTATTGCCTTGGCTTACTAGGTAACGCGAAAAGCGCGAAAACCTCGCGAAAGACGCAAAAAAAAGAAAAACAATTTTGAATTTTTTTGCGTTTTTTGTATTCTTTTAGCGCTTTTCGCGATACCTAGCGTTTCTAGTTTTCATGTCAGCATAAGCGTTAAAGTAGCGCTATGACCAAGACCATTCGCTACACCCTGATTTCTATCCGAGATGTGCTCACCTCGTTTGGGCCTTTCATCGCTTTAGGCGTCGTGCTGCTCGGTGCGGCGTATTGGTGGCTTAATCCGAATCCACCGACCACGGTGACGCTAGCCACTGGACCTGCGCAAAGCGCCTATGACGAGTTGGGCAAAAAATATGTGGCCTACCTGAAAGCCAACAATATCACGGTCAAGGTTGTGCAGACCGAGGGGTCATCGGCCAATTTGAAGCTTTTGCGCGATGGCTTGGTAGACATCGGTTTTGTACAAGGTGGCACGAACGAGCTCAATGAGCAAGATCAGGAAAATTTAGAAACACTTGGCAGCCTCTTCATGGAACCGATTTGGTTGTTTTACCGAGAAGAAGCCGCAGCTAAATTGATTCCTGCGCCTGCGACGAAAACGAAGGTAGTGACCACGCCAACACTCAGCGCCATCACACAGCTGCCCGGCTGGCGGCTTAACGTGGGCACTGAAGGCTCTGGCGTGCCACGCTTGATGACGAAATTGCTGGAGAGCAATCGCGTCGAGCTCAAAGACATCAAGCTCTCCACGCTGGATCAAACCCCGGCCACGATGGCTTTACTAGGCAGCGAGATTGATGCACTGGTGTTTGCCTCTGCGCCAGAATCAGTGATGGTGCAGATGCTTCTGCAAACGCCCGGTATCAAGCTGATGGATTTGCAGCAGAGCGAAGCCTATTCACGCCGCTTTAATTTTCTCTCGCCCGCCTCGCTGCCGCGTGGTGTGGTTGATCTGGCACTCGACAATCCGGCGCAAGATGTGCGCCTCGTGGGCCCTACAGCATCACTGATCACGCGTAACACCACGCATCCTGCTGTATTGCAGCTTTTCACTAGTGCCGCACACCAAATTCATGGCGTGCCGGGATGGTTTGCCGCTTCTAAGCAATACCCCAATGCGCAGCGCGATGAGTTGCCGATGGCACAAGAGGCTGAGCGTTATTTGAAAAATGGCCCACCGCTCTTACAGCGCTATTTGCCCTTCTGGCTGGCTAACTTGATTGAGCGCATGTGGGTGGCGCTCTCGGTAATCATTGTCGTGCTGCTGCCGCTGTCCCGCATCTTGCCGCCGCTTTATACCTTCCGGGTGCGCTCGCGGATTTTCAAATGGTATGCCCAGCTCAGGAGCATTGAAGACCGTGATTCACCGGATCCGCAAGTGCGCACAGGTTTGGTTGATGAGATCAATGCACTGGATGGCATGGTGGAGAAAATCAAAATCCCGCTTTCGCATGCCGATGAGCTGTATGCGCTGCGCAGCAATATACATTTGGTGAGAAAAAAATTAATGCGATGAAAATAAAAAGCGCACCTCGGTGCGCTTTTTTTGAGAGCCGAAGATATCTCCTCAGGCTGAGGCTAACAGCGGAGCAGGATCGCTGACTGAGGTATCTGCATCAGTCGCCACCACGCTGGCCTGTACTGCTTCTTGCAATTTCTTAATGTCAGAGAGCAAGCTCTCCACTTGAACATCCGGCATATGAATGCTCAGCAACCCCGCTTTGAGCTGCGGTATCAGCTTAGGGGTCAAAGTCGCAAGCTCGGATTTGCGTGGTGCAGCGCGGCGCAGCGACACGCTCCACAGGAGCGCAGAGAGTGCCTGACTGTAGCGCTCGGTATCTCTTTCTTGCTCTGGAAAAAGCTGAGCCTTAGCCAACACTTGCGCCCATGGCCCCATGAGAAATTGCTTGACCATTGGCGGCGCATCGCCAGCGTCTTTTCTGCCCACTAACTGAAAACCCAAGCGGCCGGCCAATTGTTTGGCCACGAGCATTTGCTCTTCCTGAAGATTCTTGCGCGAGAGCTCTTGCGCCAGTGCGTCGTCTTGGCGCTGCCAGACATTGGAAAGGCTCGTACACGCTTGATCAAAGCCTTTGCTGCTGGGCGGGCGCATAACTGAAAATGCGGTGATTAGCTTGTCCACTGGCATCATAAAAGCGGTGTAGCCCTCAGCCATTTCGCTGGTGTAGCGAAGGCTGCGCTGTGTGATGAGATTTAAAAATTTTTGTGCGGGATGCTCATCATTGGTCAGCAAAGACGGCTCAATTTGCGCGAGCTCATATAACGGTTGCGTCAAATCAATCAGCGCTTCGCGAAGTGGTACGGGCACACGCTGCAAGCCTGGCGAGGTCGTATATTGATAGCGCTTAATCAGCTCGGCAATCTGCTCCTGGGAGGCTTTTGGCATCTCAATGTCTGCTTTCACAGTGGACATCGGCAGCTGCTGCGTCTCAGAATGGCCATCGACAGAGTCAAACGTATCGTCAAGCGAAGGCATAGGCAAACCCTGCTCACGAATTTTTGCCATCAGCTGCTCAGCTTCATCTAAATCTTGCAATAGCGCATCCATCGGATTGCCACTCAGTGCTTGCGCAAGCGCATCGCCACGCTCTGCTGGCGCACCCAAATGCTTGCGCAGGCGCAGCACGGTGCGACGGGCTTGCTCAGCAAGCTGTTGGGTTTGCGTATCAAGGCCAATACCTTGATTTGTAGCCACAGCATTCGCGTCAGACTGAACGAATCCGAAAGCAATCGCAGCAATCTCATTAAAACCATCGGTTTGGCTGAAAGCGCTGCTCTCGCGGCTGCTTGGATCGCGCAAAACAGCTTGCAGTTGCAGATAAACCCACGCTAATTGCGAGCTGAGTGAGCCAAGCATATGCTCTGCCCAAATTTGCCGAATCTCTGGATGCGCCGCGCTGCGGTTGATCAGCTCCAGCATCGCCTGTACGTAGGCTTGCGGCCCCAATGGATTCGCCCGCAAGCTGCCACACTCTTTGACGAGAAGATCAAGTTGTGCGGCTTCGTTGGCGCAAATACGCAGATCGACTTGCGGCATGATCGCCGCCATTTTGGCTGGCGCTGGATAGGCCATTGCCATACGCAGTATGGGAGTGTATTGCTTAGCCCAGCCTTGGCGCTGATCTTCTAGCGCAAGCGCAGCCTCTTCAAAAAGTGGGGCTGGATGCTGGCCATTCAAGCTTACTAATTTTCGATCCATGCTTTGCAATGCACGGCTGACCAAATTCGTCATCACCTGTGGGGCAAGTTCAAAGCTCCAAGCCATCGCTTGACGCAAGTGATCGTTGAGCGTGTGTGAGTGATCCGCTTGCAAACCGGCCTGCTTTGCCTGAGGGGCTGTCGTTTGATTTTGGCTGGCCTGTTGCGATACAAGCGCATCAAAGGCTTCGGTCGAAAGGTTGGGAAACGGCGTATCCATGTTGATTTAGATTATTGCTGCAAACCCAGCATTTGCGCGATGCGAGGGATTGACAATTCACCAAAGGGCGCACAGCGGCACATGAGCGTTGTTTGTAAGCGCCAAAAGCTTTGCAATGCAGGGCATTTTTCGCTGATCGTCAGTATCGTTTTTTGACGCTACACTGTAACTATGCGCAGTTTTTTGCAACTTACCCTTGATCTGTTTACAGAGGTCGTGCTGCCGGCAAAAAATCATCGATGTAGGTCGATAGAGCCCGTAGAACCTGCGCCAAGCGCTACTGAATTAATAGCAATCAACAAGCTACCGAATCCATTGGCGCATGCCCCTGCCCAGCCATTGGCCTCCGTGTTGCGGCCCACGCATTTTTCTCATCCAAAAGCCAACCGCGAAGCGCGATTGCATGCGGCATCCGGCAAGCGCGTCGGTCAAGGTGGTGGCGAATGCATCGTAGCCTATGAGCTGCGCCGTGCCAAGCGCAAGACGATTGGCTTCGTGATCGGTGCAGACGGCTTGGTGGTGAGTGCGCCGCGCTGGGTGCCTTTGTACGAAGTCGATAAGGCCTTGCAAGAAAAATCCGCGTGGATCGTGAATAAGCTTGCTGAGGCGCAAGAGCGCGTGCAAAAGCAATCGCAGGCGCAGGTCGTGTGGAGAGAAGGCGCTGTAATACCGTTTTTAGGCGAGAGCGTGATCATCGTGATTGATCCGCGCCAAGCAAGTGGTGCGTCAAACGCCGCCCAAGGCATGGCGCAATTGCACACCGACGTGACAACCCTCCCCGGCGTGCCTCGGCTGACCTTGCATGTTGGCTTGCCGCACGATGCATCTGCTGAGCGCATCCGCGACTGCGTGCAGGCTTGGCTGATGCGCCAAGCCAAGCGAATTTTTGAAGAACGCTTGAATCACTTTTCGCCGCAGCTAGGCGTGCGTTGGACGAAGCTCTCGCTCTCTAACGCCAGCAGCCGCTGGGGCAGCGCCGGCAGCGATG
>JAYSRZ010000104.1:0-5908 GCA_043720775.1 Variovorax sp.
AGCGGCCACGATGATGGGCATAGCAGAGGCGCTCGGCATGACGCTGCCCGGCGCATCGAGCATCCCCGCTGTGGATGCGAATCACCAACGCATGGCCACGCAATGCGGCAGACGCATTGTGGATATGGTGTGGGAAGACCTGACGCCCGCGCGTATGCTCACGCGCGAGAGTTTTGAAAATGCGCTCACTGTGGCGATGGCTGAGGGCTGCTCGACGAATGCGATCATTCATTTGGTGGCAATCTCGCGCCGCGCAGGCATACCACTCACGCTGGATGATTTCGATGCCTTCTCGCGCAAAGTGCCAGTCATCGCAAATATTCGGCCGAGTGGTGACAAATATTTGATGGAAGATTTTTATTACGCGGGCGGCATGAAGGCGCTGATGAAGAATTTGCTGGATGCGGGGCTGCTACACCGCAATGCGCTGACGGTGAATGGTCAAACCGTCGCAGAGAATTTGAAAGATGCTGAAACGTATAACGATGACGTGATTCGCCCCATAGCCAATGCGATTTACAAAGAAGGCGCGCTTGCTGTGTTGCGCGGCAATCTTGCGCCCAATGGTTGCGTGATCAAGCCCAGCGCCTGCTCTGAAAAGTTTTTGAAGCACACGGGGAAAGCATTGGTGTTTGACGATTACCCCTCGCTCAAAAAAGCCGTGGACGATCCGGATTTAGACGTGACGGAAGATCACGTGATGATCCTGCGCAACGCCGGCCCGCAAGGGGGCCCAGGTATGCCAGAGTGGGGCATGGTGCCGATTCCCACGAAGCTGGTCAAACTTGGCGTGCGCGACATGCTGCGCATCTCTGATGCACGAATGAGCGGCACGAGCTATGGCGCTTGCATCTTGCATGTGAGCCCAGAGAGCTATATTGGCGGGCCTTTGGCCTTGGTGAAAAACGGTGATCTCATCACTGTGAACGTCCCCGAACGCACGATTCATTTAGAAGTGAGCGAAGCCGAACTCGCACGTCGCAAAGGCGAGTGGACACCACCCCCAAAACGCTTCGAGCGAGGCTACGGCCACATGTTCACCCAACACATCCTGCAAGCCGATCAAGGCTGCGATTTTGATTACCTTGAAACCAGTTTCGGCGCACCCGTCGCCGAACCCGTGATCTATTGAAAGCCAAAAGGAAAATTGGGGTCAGATCACAATTAATTCGGTACTCACTTTAAATTTGCTAAAAATTGTTGACGAATTATTTGTGCTCTGACCCCATTTTTCCGCTTTACCCGACGCGAAAAAGAAGCGAAAAAATGAACCCAGCTACAAAACAAAAACTGCAGTCAGTCAGCACCGCCACGCTCTGCACAGCCCTCTTCAAACGCGGTCTGCGCAACCAGTTCATCCAAGACGTGCGTCCCCTCAACGCCAACCTGCCCAACATGGTCGGCGAGGCCTTCACCTTGCGCTACATCCCCGCCCGTGAAGATTTGAATCCCATCACCGTCTTCCAAGACCGCGCTCATCCCCAGCGCGTGGCCGTCGAGCAATGCCCGCCCGGCAGTGTGCTCGTGTTTGACAGCCGCAAAGACGCACGTGCCGCCTCCGCTGGCTCGATTCTCATTAGCCGCCTCATGGTGCGCGGCTGCGCAGGCGTGGTCACCGATGGCGGCTTCCGCGATTCCCCAGAAATCGCCGCATTGCCTTTCCCTGCTTATCACCATCGACCGAGCGCCCCCACCAATCTCACGCTGCACCAAGCACTCGATATCAACGTGCCAATTGGCTGCGGCGATGTCGCCGTGTGGCCGGGCGACGTGATGGTGGGCGATAAAGAAGGTGTGATCGTGATCCCTTCGGCAATTGCTGATGAGATCGCAAAGGAAGCCGTGGAGATGACAGCCTTTGAAGATTTCGTCACGGAGATGGTCGTCAAAGAACGGCGTAGCATTCTTGGCCTGTATCCGCCCACCGAGCAAAAGAGCAAAGATGATTTTGCGGCTTGGATGCAGACCCATTCATCTCGTTATCCGCTTTGATAAGCACTATAAAAATAATAGCGCCTCACGCAGTATTTACGCTGGCTAAACCATGATTTCATCTCAAATTCCTAAGCTTTTACTCACGGGTGCGTCGGGTGGGCTAGGGTGCGTCCTACGAGAGAGTCTTGCGCCGTTTACGCAAACGCTGCGGCTCTCCGATATTGCAGATTTGGGCGCAGCTGCTGCACATGAGGAGATCGTGCGCTGTGATTTGGCGGATAAGGCGGCTGTTGAAAGAATGGTTAAAGGCGTTGATGCCATCGTCCACATGGGCGGCATCTCCACTGAGCATGCGTTTGAAGACATCTTGGAAGCAAATATCAAAGGCGTGTTTCATATTTATGAAGCTGCGCGAAAGCATGGCGTCAAGCGCGTGATCTTCGCCAGCTCGAATCACGTGATTGGTTTTCACAAGCAAGGCGATGTGATCGATGCAAATTGTGTGAAGCGGCCTGATAGTTATTACGGCCTTTCCAAATCTTTTGGTGAAGACCTTTCTCGCTTTTATTTTGATCGCTACGGGATCGAGACGGCTTGCTTGCGCATCGGCTCATCTTTCCCCGAGGCCAAAGATCGCCGCATGCTCGTCACATGGCTGAGCTACCGTGATTTGACGGAGCTGATTCGTTGTTGCTTGTTTGCCCCGCAACTCGGCCACACGATTGCGTATGGTGCATCGGATAACCGCGACAAGTGGTGGAACAACGCGCAGGCTGCACATCTCGGCTTCAAGCCGCAAGATAGCTCCGAGCCTTTTCGCGCCAAGGCAGAGAGCGTTCCACCACTGGCTGAAGATGATCCTGTGCGCATCTATCAAGGCGGTGGTTTCGTTAAAGCGGGGCCGTTTGAATCGTGATGAAACGATGAGTCTGCAAGCCGATCTGATCGTAGATGCAAAAAATGCAGTGGGCGAAAGCCCGCTGTGGAGCGTGAGTGAGCAGGCTTTGTTTTGGGTGGATATTCCCGCGAAGGCTTTGCACAAGTGGAGCGAAGGGCAGGGCATGCAGACTTGGCGCAGCAGCGAGATGATCGGCTGCATTGCGCTGCATCAAGCGGGCGGCTTCATCGCTGGTATGGAAAGCGGCATCTTTCATTTGCAGCCACAGCCCGATAGCAGCATCAATGAAGCAAAGCTTGCCAGCATTACGCACCCTGCACAAGGCATGCGCTTCAACGATGGCCGCTGCGATAGGCAAGGGCGCTTCTTAGCCGGCACGATGTTGATGAATATGCCCGATAGCCGGCAAGAAGGCTGCGTCGTCAGCTATGAAAAAAATAGCATTTTGAAAACACTGCACTTGCCGATGTTTACACCTAACGGCATGGCCTTCAGCCCCGATGGGTGCACGATGTATCTCAGCGATTCGCATCCAAAATCACAACTCATCTGGGCATTTGATTACGACACAGCCAGCGGCACGCCATCCAATCAGCGTGTCTTCGTTGATATGAATCCTTTGCCCGGCAGGCCCGATGGCGCGGCCATAGACACCGATGGCTGCTACTGGATTTGCGCCAACGATGCCGGCCTGATTCACCGATTCACGCCGCAAGGCAAGCTAGATCTCTCGCTAGAAGTGCCCGTAAAAAAACCAAGCATGTGCAGCTTTGGCGGCGCAGACATGAAAACGCTTTACATCACTTCCATTCGCCCAGCCAACATCGATTTGAGCGATCAGCCGCTCGCAGGCGGAGTATTCACGCTGCGCCCAAACGCGCAGGGCATTCCAGAGACACCCTTTCAATCACACTGAAATCACCATGACAACAGCAGTCGAATCCAGCCGCGTCTCTTACGCGCAAACGCATCAACAAACCGCACACGACACTGGCGACCGCATCGCTCACATCGCTTTGCAGCTCACCATCCTCCCACTTGCCACGCCTGTGAGCGACGCAAAAGTGCTGACGGGTAAGCAAAAGCCGATGACGGAGATCGCGTTCATCTTCTGCGGGATCACCACGCGCGACGGCCACACTGGCATGGGCTTTGGCTATAGCAAGCGCGCGGGTGGCCCCGGCCTGTATGCACACGCCAAAGAGGTCGCACCGAATTTGATTGGCGAAGATCCGAATGACATCTCAAGGCTGTGGACGAAGCTCATGTGGGCCGGCGCGAGCATGGGCCGCAGTGGCATGACGAGCCAAGCGATTTCGCCTTTCGATATTGCGCTGTGGGATATGAAGGCCAAGCGCGCGAATCTGCCGCTGGCCAAGCTCTTAGGAAGCCACCGCGAGAGCGTGCAGTGTTACAACACCTCAGGTGGTTTTTTCAGCACGCCGCTTGATCAAGTTTTGAAGAATGTTGAAGTCTCGCGCGAGAGCGGCATTGGCGGCATCAAGCTCAAAGTGGGGCATCCAGATTTGAAGGTGGATATCGAGCGCGTGAGCAGTGTGCGCAAATTGCTGGGCGATGGTTTTCCGCTCATGGTGGATGCGAATCAGCAATGGGATCGTTTGAAGGCTGTGCGCGCTTGCCGAGCGCTCGAAGAATACGATCTCACGTGGATCGAAGAGCCGCTCGACGCAATGGATTTTGAAGGGCATGGCGAGCTGGCCAAGCGCTTTAATACGCCGATTGCCACTGGCGAAATGCTCACGAGCTTTAACGAGCATCAGCAGCTGATTGAAGCCGGCACAGATTTCATTCAGCCCGATGCCCCGCGCGTGGGCGGCATTTCGCCCTTTTTGCAGATCATGCACATGGCCGATCAAAAAGGCCGCATGCTTGCGCCGCATTTTTCAATGGAAATTCATTTGCCACTCGTTGCGGCCTATCCGCGCGAAGGATGGTTAGAGCATTTCGAGTGGCTCACGCCGCTGTTCAATGAACAGCTCACATTGAAAGACGGCCGCATGTGGCTGCCTTCGCGCCCTGGTCTCGGTTTCACTTTAAGCGAGCAAGCGCATGCTTGGACTAAAGAGCGGTTTGAAGTTGGCAAAAGGCCTTGATGTTCCTATTTTGATAGCACTCTGCGCAGGTTCTATGCCGGCGAACTGCTCATTTTGTTCATAAATCTTACCTTGCGGCAGGCTACGCGCAGTGCGTACGCGCCCAGAGCAGCAAGCCGGTGCATTGATGCACCTGCGGTGCAGGGCGAGCATCTGCAGTATTCGCTTTCAAAGGCCGCAAAAACAACTCGCTGCGCTCAAACACGTTTTTGCTAAGGCGAGTACGCCTTATCTTCGTAAGCTCCGTGCTTCGAGCTTGCTGCTCAATCGGGCGCATACGCACTGCGCGTAGCCTGCCGCGAGATGGAGATGGTGGAGCGCAAAGAGTGGGGCACGAACTATATTCCAAATCGCATAAAAGTTTGAGTGAAACAGCAAGCTCGCCCAAAGCACGATGTGACAGTGCCGTGGCCATGCAGCACAACCAGAGCCCTGCGCTGGAAGCACGGAAGAATTTGGCGACGATCGCCACGACGCGCCAAAACGCAAGATCAAATTCTGAGTACTGCACAGGCTCACCGCGAAGCAGGGCAGGGCTCGTGCGGCATGACCACGGCACTGGCTCAGCGTGCGTTCCAGCCGCAGCGTGAATTCGTATCTGATGCGTTTGCTGGCCAATGTGCTTACTATGAATTCAATAGCGCTCCACGCAGTAAATACGCCGGCAATATGCCACTTTTGCTCATAAAAGACGTAAAAAAACCCGGCGAACCGGGTTTCTCTATTGCGACGTAAGAATTACTTCTTCGCAGCAGGTGCCTTAGCAGCAGGCGCTGCTTTTGCATCCTTAGCAGGTGCAGCGGCTTTCGCATCTTTACCGGCTGGGGCTTTTGCATCAGCGGCTGCGGCAGCTACTGGCGCTTCTTCTTCAGCGGCAGCAATCGCCACCACGGAAACGATCACGGGATCGATCTTGCCGCGCGTCACAGCTTTTACGCCTTTTGGCATCGTGATGTTGCTG
>JAYSRZ010000105.1:0-2110 GCA_043720775.1 Variovorax sp.
TAAAGCGATGAAAGGAATGATGGGCACGACGCTGCTCCAGACCAGAAACGCCACGGCGTCGAAGCTGGTGTCTTTAGTCAGTGATTGCTGCGCTTTACGGACCACGATGTTGGACGCCGACCACATGGAAGCGCCTAAAACACAAAAAATCAAGCCTAATAAGGTCGTAGCCGGCGTATTTATTGACTGAGGTGCTATGTAGTTCATAGCAAAACAGGCAAATCCGGCAGCGGCTAGCAGCAAACCAATTTGCAGCGAGCGGCTTGGTTTTTCCTTAAGAAGTACAAATCCAAAAATCGCGGTGAAAAAAACCTGTGTTTGCATCAGCACAGAAGCCAACGCCGCCGTCATGCCCAATTTCAGCCCCACAAACAAAAAGCCAAACTGCCCCACGCCCTGAAACAAGCCGTAGTACAGCAACCATTTGACGTCAATATTTGGCCGCTTAATGAACAAAATCAACGGGAAAACGGCAAAAACGTACCGTGCTGCGCCCATTTGCAGCGGAGTGAAGTCACTCAAGGCGAACTTCATGAAGATGAAATTGAGTCCCCAAATGATGACGACGGCAAGGGCAGAGAGGTAATCGCGGCTGTTGAAGTGAGTTGTTAGATGGGGCATGCCCTGATTGTCGGCGCAGAAGGGCGCTATTTCTTTTGATATGACGCCAGTGTGACTGATAGTGCTTCACGCCGCGCCGTGGCGACGGCTGCATCGCAGGGGCAAACAATCCTTGAGCGCGGCTAGCATAGCCGTGATGCGCTCGCTACGCAGTGACGATGAATTTATCCAATGCTCGCCGTGGTGTGGCTGGCGCTGGCGTTGGCGTGTAGCCAATGCGGCAGAGCATTTGCACAGTGGCATCTTGAGGACTGCGTGGCGCGGCTTGGCCTAAGACGAGTTGGTGCGCTTGCTCGTAATTGACCTTCATCTCTGGAAACTCTTGCAGAGCTTGGCTGAGCGGATGCATGCCAATGCCAAGCGCCGTGGCTTGCAGTTGCAGGCGCAAATAGCTGCGCCCGGCTTCGACCTGATCAGTTCGTGTGTTTTTGCCGGTGATCCAAACGAAACCCATGGCTGTTTTGCTGGTGCCATCAAACCGCTCGATGAATTTTTTCTCGGCGGTGCTGCCGGGTGGCGTGGGAATGCTACGGTCGAATTGGCCGAAGGCAGTGAGCGCGCGCACCATGGGCGAATTGATTGAAATGCCGTCGCGGTTTTGCAGGATTTCGTCGGGGCCTACACGTGCGAGCTTGATGCTCTCAAGGTTCGTGCGGGGCGTGTGCAGCTCAACGAATGCCGAATCGACGCACAGCTTGCGCAGGGGTTCAAGTCGCTGCTCTTGCACCGTGCCGCCACTTTGCATGCGAGACGCGCTGTTGGCTTTTAAAATAGTTTGCAGGTTTGCTTCAGACACTGATTTGGTGGTGTCGAAATTGACTTTGACCGTATGGCGATTCAAGATGTGCGCAAACAGCGCATCTTTTTTCGCACCGGCAGGGGCAGATGTGAGCGTGATTCGCGCCACAGGCAGCTTCATGGCGGCGCGCCAGTCCTTCAGCTCGGCAGGCATTTCGCCCTGTGGCCACAGCTGCACATCTGCACGCAATCCTTGCTCAGCGAGCGCAATGACGAGCAACTCAAGAAAAGTGCCATGGCCTACCATGATTTGTCGGCCAAACGGATCGGTCTCAGGCAAAACGCGCTGCGGATCGGTGCGCAGCGTGATCACATTGGCTTCGCGCAAATCCACAAGCCATGGCTGCAAATTATGCGGGTTGGGCGCAGTAATCGCATAGGCCAGAGCGCGGCGGCGTGGTTCGGTTTCATTGGCTTGCGGGCCGTTCCACGCTTCCACAGCTTGCGATGGGAAGTCGCTGCTGACGCAACCGCTCAAACTCAATGTGGCGGCAGCCACCGTACCACCACCCAGCAATCGAATAAATTGACGACGAATCATGAAAATGCTCCAATAAAAGTTAAATACAACAATGAAAAGGCTTTAAGCCCAAAATGGTTGACCGCGTAACGCTTGCTTCACAGCGCGCGTTTGCCGCTGCTCTTGAGGCAGCCAGAACATAAAGAGAAGCAGACTGAGCAAGTAGACACC
>JAYSRZ010000106.1:0-2104 GCA_043720775.1 Variovorax sp.
ACGCTGATGATGGCGCTCAAAGGCCAAGGCGCGCAGACGATGGATTGGGTGGGCACGAGCATGGGCGGTTTGATTGGCATTGCTGTGGCTGCGCAAACAGTGCTTCAGCCGCAGCTAAAAAGCCTGATGCCGCGCAAGTTGGTTTTGAACGATGTGGGCCCGGTGGTGCAATGGGAGGCTTTGCAGCGCATCAGCAGCTACCTTGGCGCGGATCAACGATTTGATTCTGAGCGTGAGGCAGTGGACTACATGTGGCTGCTTTCTAAAAGCTTTGGGCCGCATTCGCCCGAGCAGTGGCTCGCGCTTTCCAAGCCCATGATTCGGCCGGATATGACAGGCACGGCGGGCAGTGTGAAATTCAAGCTGCATTACGACCCCGCCATCTCGCTGGTTGTGAAAGCGACCACGCCACAGGCTGCTGCACAAGGCGAGGCCATGCTTTGGCAGCTCTATGACGCTATTTTGAGCGACACACTGCTCATTCGCGGCGCAGATTCAGATTTGATCAGCACAGAGACGGCGCAAAAAATGCAAGAGCGCGGACCCAAAGCAAAGCGGGTGCAGTTTGAAGGCGTGGGGCATGCGCCTACGCTGGTGCAGAGCGATCAGACGAAAGCAGTGGAAGATTTCCTCTTTGGGGCATGAAGCATTTAAACCAAGCCGCTGCCTTGGAGCCTGTAGCCGCTGTATCGGTGGCAGGCGATGCGTTTGCGGCTAACGATCTTGCCTTAGATGCTCAGCGGGGCAGGGCGCTTGAAAGAGCCAGAGCGTTTGCTGAGCCACTGATCGCGCATGAGACACTGGATACCGGCGAAAACACGTTTGCCCATGCCGCGGCAGTGGCCGAGATTTTGCGCAGCATCGGCGGCTCTGATGCCATGCAGGCAGCCAGCTATTTGGTCTATGCCTGCGAGCATTTGAACAAGCCCGAAGACGTGATTTCAAAAGCATTCGGCGCAAGCTATGCTGTGCTTGCGATGGAGACGACGCGATTGGTGAAAATTCAGCGTCAAGCCAGAGCCGCATCTTTGACGACGCAGCTGAGCCCAGGCGCTGCCAGCCAGACAGAAAACATCCGCAAAATGCTGCTGGCCTTCTCGCGCGATTTGCGTGTGGTGATGCTGCGCTTGGCTTCTCGCTTGCAAACGCTGCGGCATTACGCTGCTATTAAAAAAGAAGCGCCTCACGCAGTATCTGCGGAAGCTTTGCATGTGTTTGCTCCATTAGCCAATCGCTTAGGCATTTGGCAGATCAAATGGGAGATGGAGGATCTGGCGTTTCGCTTTTTGGAGCCCGAGGCTTATAAAACGATTGCCAAGCAGCTTCTTGATAAGCGCGTCGAACGAGAAGGGGGCATGCAGCTTTTGCGCGAAACTTTGCAAGCAGATCTGCTCGTCCAAGGTATTCAAGCTCAGGTGCATGGGCGGCCAAAGCACATCTACAGCATTGCGCGAAAAATGCGCGGCAAGCTGCTCGATTTTGATCAGGTGTTTGATGTTCGTGCGATGCGCGTGATCGTAGGCGACGCTGCGGCTTGTTATGCAGCGCTGGCTTGTGTGCATGAGCTGTATGCGCCTATCGATGGTGAGTTTGATGATTACATTGCCAAGCCGAAAGCCAATGGGTATCAAAGCTTGCACACCGTCGTGCGAGATGAAACCAATCGCCCGCTTGAAATCCAAATCCGCACTGAGGCGATGCATCAGCATGCTGAGGTGGGCGTGGCAGCGCACTGGGCTTATAAAGATGCCGGCAGCAAGGGCTATGCCGGCGTGATCGCGGCGGGCTCTGAAAAAGACAAAGTTGACGCGAAGATTGCCGTGCTGCGCCAGTTGCTGGCTTGGCAGCAAGATGTCTCTGGCGAGTCTCAAAGCAGCAGCGCGTTGGATGACCGCATTTATGTGCTCACGCCGGATGCCGCAATCGTCGATCTGCCGCGCGGCGCCACAGCGATTGATTTCGCCTACACCGTGCACACTGATTTAGGCCATCGCTGCCGAGGCGCGAAAGTTGATGGGCAATTGGTCACGCTCGGCACGCCGCTTGAAAGCGGGCAAACGATTGAGATCACGACAGTCAAGGAGGGCGGGCCATCGCGCGATTG
>JAYSRZ010000107.1:0-5876 GCA_043720775.1 Variovorax sp.
CAACGTGATCACATCACGCCCTCAAACATCATCACATCCACATGCTCGCCCACTTCTACATTGCCTTGATCGTGGTGCAACACGATCAGCCCATTGGCTGCCACCATGCTGGAGAGCACGCCCGAGCCTTGGTTGCTGCTGGTGATGCGCACCTGCAAACTGCCGTCATCTGCGCGAGATACTAAGCCGCGCTGATACTCGGTGCGCCCCGGTTTTTTGCGCAAGCTCATCTGGCTTGCTGCTTGAAGATACAAGGGCTGTTTGCAATACTTTTGCGCATTCGCGCCGCTGATCTGCAGCAAGGCAGGGCGCACGAAGCACAGCATCGTCACCATCGTGGCCACGGGGTTGCCGGGCAGGCCAAACAGAATGCATGCATTACTATCGCTGTCACTATTAATTTCATAGCGCTCTGCGCATTCTCCTAGGGTGCTTTCGGCACTTTTTGCTTTAGAAATCCGCCCCACAGCCATCGGGCGACCGGGGCGCATCGCAATCTTCCAAAACGCCACATCGCCCAGCTTTTTCATCATCGCTTTGGTGTGATCAGCTTCGCCCACGCTCACACCGCCGCTGGTGATCACTGCATCGGCAAGATTTGCTGCATTCAAAAACGCGGCTTCCAAATCTTGTGGGCTATCTCGCACCACGCCCATATCGATCACGTCGTAGCCCCAGCGGCGCAACATGCCAATCACGGTGTACCGATTGGAATCGTAGATCGCCCCTTCACGCGGCGCATCGCCTAGGCTGAGAACTTCATCGCCTGTAGAGAAATACGCCACTTTGACTTTTCTAAACACTTGCACAGTTGGCATATTCAAACTGGCCAACAGCCCAAGCGCAGCGGGGGTGAGCAGCTCTCCTTTTGAGAGCGCGACAGATCCTGCTTTGAGATCTTCTCCGCAGAAGCGTCGGTTGTCTCCCGTTTTCAACACGCCCGGAGCAATCGTGATCGAGTCACCTTGCAAACTGCACATCTCTTGCGGCACAACAGTATCGAGGTCTAGAGGCATCACAGCGCCTGTCATGATCTTCAAGCATTGCCCAGCGCCCACATGACCAGCCCACGCTTTGCCAGCCAGCGCCGTACCGATCACTTGAAACGCCGTGGCTTGATCCGCTCTGAGCTCTGCCCCGCGAAATGCAAACCCATCCATCGCAGAGTTGTCATGCGCCGGCACGCTAATCGGCGAGATCACATCAATGGCCAAAACCCGATCCAGCGCATCCATCAGCGCGACAGAGTCATGCCGCGCCACGGGATTGACCAATGCCGCCAGAAACTCGTTGACCTTGCCCGCAGGCAAAGCTGAGGCGTCGTAGCCTTGGAGTTCAGCAGCAATTGTTGATAGAGATTTCATGCCACGAGTTTATCTCTCGTAGCAGCTTTTTTGGCGCGGAATTAAGCCGTAAAAAACTTCTTCAGCTTATCGCCCCACGTCTCTTCATTGGGCGAATGCTTCGCGCCACCTTTGCGCACAGATTCGTCAAACTCTTTCATGAGCTTGCGCTGGTGCTCTGTGAGCTTCACAGGCGTTTCTAAACTCACGTGGCAATACAAATCACCGGGGTAGCTGGAGCGCACGCCTTTGATGCCTTTGCCGCGCAAGCGGAAGGTTTTGCCGTGTTGCGTGCCATCGGGAATGTCGATGCCGACTTTGCCAATTTTGTTTTCCGCTTCTTCCACCAGCGTCGGCACTTCAATCTCGCCGCCCAGCGCAGCAGTGGCAAAGCTGATCGGCACAACGCAATGAATATCATCGCCATCGCGCTCAAAAATCTCGTGCTTCTTCACGCGAATTTCAATATAGAGATCGCCCGCTGGCCCGCCATTCGTGCCTGGCTCGCCGTTGCCAGCGCTTCTGATGCGCATGCCATCATCAATGCCGGAGGGGATTTTGACTTCTAGCGTTTTCGTATTTTTGATCTTGCCGACACCGTGGCAGCTCATGCATGGATCGGGAATAATTTTGCCTGTGCCTTTGCAGGTCGGGCAGGTTTGTTGCACAGCGAAAAAGCCTTGGCGCATTTGCACTTGGCCATGGCCTTGGCAAGTGGTGCAGGTGATTGGCTTCGTGCCGGGTTTTGCGCCATTGCCGCCGCAGGTGTTGCAGTTGTCCCAGCTTGGGATGCGAATCTGCGCTTCTTTGCCAAAGGCCGCTTCTTCGAGCGAGACTTCCATCGCATAACTCAAATCACCACCGCGATAAACCTGCCTTCCGGAGCCTTGCCCACCTCGGCTTCGCCCGCTGCCAAACACATCACCAAAAATATCGCCAAACGCCTCAGCAAAGCCGCCCATGCCTTCAGCGCCCGGCCCGCGCATATTCGGATCCACGCCTGCATGCCCATGCTGGTCGTAAGCGGCGCGTTTGTTCGCGTCAGACAGCATCTCATAAGCCTCTTTGGCCTCTTTGAATTTCTCTTCCGCTTTTTTAGCATCATCGCCCTGATTGCGATCAGGATGATGCTTCATCGCCATCTTGCGATAGGATTTTTTGATGTCTTCATCGGAGGCGTTTTTCGGAACGCCTAAGATTTCATAAAAGTCACGCTTGGCCATTTTTAAAGCTATTCATTCAATCGTTGTTTGGCAAAACGCCGCGCAGATCTTTTCAGATCAGCGCGGCGGCTTTTGAGTGTGAGAAAGATCAGGCCTTCTTCACTTCTTTGACTTCAGCATCGACGACATTGTCGTCCTTGGCTTTGTCTTCCGCCTTGCCAGCATCTTGCCCAGCAGTCTGCGCGCCGGTTTGCTGAGCGGCTTGCGAAGCTTGCATGTCTGCATACATTTTCTCGCCAAGCTTTTGCGAGGCGATGCCTAAAGCAGCAGATTTTTGCTCGATCGCGGCTTTGTCTTCGCCTTTCAGAGCTTCTTCCAATTCCTTGGTGGCGGCTTCGATTTTTTCTTTCTCACCAGCTTCTAGCTTGTCGCCGTACTCAGCAAGAGATTTCTTATTCGAGTGCAATGCTGCTTCGGCTTCGTTGCGGGCTTGGATGAGTTCGAGTTTCTTCTTGTCATCTTCAGCGTTGAGCTCAGCGTCTTTCACCATGGCTTGGATTTCGTCTTCACTCAATCCTGAGTTGGCCTTAATGGTGATTTTGTTTTCTTTGCCAGTGGCTTTGTCTTTCGCGCCGACGTGCAAGATGCCATTGGCATCAATGTCGAAAGTCACTTCGATTTGTGGCGTGCCGCGTGATGCGGGCGGGATGCCTTCAAGATTGAATTCACCCAAGCCTTTGTTGGCCACAGCCATCTCGCGCTCGCCTTGATAGACCTTGATCGTCACAGCGGGCTGGTTGTCGTCCGCTGTAGAGAAGGTTTGTGCGAATTTTGTCGGGATGGTCGTATTCTTCTTGATCATCTTGGTCATCACGCCGCCGAGCGTCTCGATGCCGAGGGACAAAGGCGTTACGTCCAAGAGAAGCACATCTTTACGATCTCCAGACAGCACTTGGCCTTGAATCGCTGCGCCCACGGCCACGGCTTCATCTGGGTTCACATCTTTGCGCGGCTCTTTGCCGAAGAATTCTTTGACCTTTTCTTGCACCTTGGGCATGCGCGACATGCCGCCGACAAGAATAACGTCTTGAATATCATTCACGCTCACGCCAGCGTCTTTAATCGCGGTGCGGCAAGGCGCCATCGTCCGCTCAATCAAGTCTTCTACCAAGCTCTCCAGCTTTGAGCGGGTGAGCTTCATGTTCAGGTGTTTGGGGCCTGAGGCATCCACCGTGATGTACGGCAGGTTGATCTCGGTTTGCTGGCTGGATGAAAGCTCAATCTTGGCCTTCTCGGCCACGTCTTTCAGGCGCTGGAGCGCGAGCACGTCTTTCTTCAAATCAACGCCGGATTCTTTCTTGAATTCGCCAATGATGTAGTCGATGATGCGTTGGTCAAAATCCTCGCCGCCCAAGAATGTATCGCCATTGGTGGAGAGCACTTCAAATTGCTTCTCGCCATCCATGTCGTTGATATCGATGATCGATACGTCAAACGTGCCGCCGCCCAAGTCATACACAGCGATTTTGCGATCGCCTTTACCCACTTTATCGAGGCCGAAAGCGAGCGCGGCTGCGGTAGGCTCGTTGATGATGCGCTTCACATCCAAGCCCGCAATGCGGCCAGCATCTTTGGTGGCTTGGCGCTGAGAGTCGTTGAAATAAGCGGGCACAGTGATCACGGCCTCGGTCACTTCTTCGCCGAGGTAATCTTCGGCGGTTTTCTTCATCTTGCGCAGCACTTCAGCGCTGACTTGCGGCGGCGCCATTTTCACGCCGCGCACTTCCACCCATGCATCGCCGTTGTCGGCTTTGGCAATGGTGTAAGGCATCAAATCGATGTCTTTCTGGACTTCTTTCTCTTCAAAACGACGGCCAATCAGGCGCTTCACCGCATAGAGCGTGTTTTTTGGGTTCGTCACGGCTTGGTTCTTCGCGGGTGCGCCCACGCGAATTTCGCCGTCTTCCATGTAAGCAATGATGGAAGGCGTGGTGCGCGCGCCCTCGGCGTTTTCGATCACTTTCGTGACGTTGCCTTCCATAATGGCCACGCAGCTGTTGGTGGTGCCTAAGTCAATGCCGATGATTCTTCCCATGATGAAACTCCTATGATTTTTTCAGATGTGTTGGATGTGAGGATGTTTAGTTGGCTTTCAAGAGGCTTGAAGACCAGTTTCCGGACGCGAAAGACGCGAAAGTTACGCGAAAGGCGCGAAAAAACAGTCAAAAGATAAGAAATTGATGAAAAACTTGAAGCGGAGATTTCAAAACTTTTGTATTTCTTTTTCGCGTTTTTCGCGTAACTTTTGCGTTTTTCGCGCTCCGGATGTCCGTATTCAAAGCCTCAAAATGACTACTTCGCAGCCGCGACCGTGACCAAGGCAGGCCGCAAGGTGCGCTCTGCAATCGTGAAGCCTTTTTGCAAGACAGCCACGATCGTGTTGGCTTCTTGCTCTGAGCCTTCAGGCGCGGGCACGACGCTGATCGACTGGTGCTTGGCAGGATCGAGCTTGTCGCCCTGCGCAGGGTTGATTTCAATCACTTTGTGGCGCTCCAGCGCTGATTTGAGCTGACGTAGCGTAGCCTCTGAGCCTTCGCGCAATTGCTCATTGGTCGCGTTTTGAATCGCCAAGCCAGCTGTCAAGCTGTCCATCACCGGGAGCAAGCTCTCTGCAAAGCTCTCGACCGCGTATTTGCGGGCTTTGCTCACATCTTCCTCGGCGCGGCGGCGCATGTTTTGCACATCGGCTGCAGCGCGCAGGTTTTGGTCGGCCAGATCGGCGGTTTTGGCTTTCAAGGTGGCTAGCTCTGCCAAGGCGACGGTCAGTGCATCGGCTTCTTCAGCTTCGTTAGCCGCTAGAGCAGCTTCGATTTCTTCAGGAGAGGCGTCAGCAGGCGTGCCGGGTGGGGCTGTTGGCTTGGCTGCGCTTTGCGCGCTTGGATCAGGATGGCCTTCTTGGGCATTACCACCAGCATTTTCGGTTTTTTTGTGTTCAGACATAGTGAAAGCGGATGAATTTCTCGAATTGCATAAATCAAGGCGAGCCACGAGATTTCAAGGGCTGCGCTCATGTATCTCGCAAGAGTCATTTAAGTACTATAAAAAAGTGAGCACTTCACGCAGTATCTACGTGCGGAAATGCTAATTTGGTCTTAAAAATAAGATGCCAAACGGGCAAAAAAAACAGCCCGAAGAAACTCTTCGGGCTGAATGGGGAAATTAACTTCTAGGATCAAACCATAGGCTAAAGCGCTTATTTCTTCTTAGCTTTCACAGTATTCCATTTGGTCGCGAACGCGCCCAAATCATTCATGCGCTTGAGCAGATCTGTGCCGCCGCTGGTCAAAATGTAGCCAGAATCGCCGTGGCC
>JAYSRZ010000108.1:0-2091 GCA_043720775.1 Variovorax sp.
TTGATTCAAGCTAAAGGTAATGATGTCACCGACAGCCATATGGCCGCCACAGCGCTAGAGCTCAACGCAAACTTAGTTACCTGCGACAAAGGTTTTGGGCGGTTTACAGGGCTGAAGGTGTTTGATCCAACACTTTTTAGTTAACCGCTGCTTCGGTCATTGTTTGGATCGCTCTAAGAGCGTAGCGATATTTTTACTTGAATCACTGCCTGGGCTGCGCATCCTACCGACGGGGTGCGCCAGCGGCCCGGTGCTGCGTTATCCCTTGCGGCCCCTGGTGTCGCGCTTGCGTGCGCGAGTAAACTGCGCAAATCAGGCTTACACTGACAGCCATTGGAGACCACCCCATGAACGCCCCGCTACCTGAGCACATCCGCAAAGCGCTGGAAACCGTTGCGCTGGACGATAAGTACAGCCTGGACTATGGCCGCGCGTCATTGTTTTTCAGCACCTTTAGTTAAAAGTATCTATGAATTTATCTATTCATAAATTGACTTTTTTTTATATTTATCAGATACTTATCTCAAAAGTATCTATGAATGAATCTCCCAAAAATTGATCTCATCGAAGCCGTAGCTGCCTTGCTCGCAAGAGGCGAGCCGCTTACGGCTGCGCAATTGGCGGCGAGCACGGGGAAAAGCCAATCCAGCATTTCCATCGTCATGAAGGCTTTGGGAAATCGCGTGCATCGCATCGGCGCGGCACGCAACACCCGGTATGCGCTGAAAAAAGACATCTTGGGGTTGCCTGCGCAGCAAGCAGCCGTATGGACGGATACGCAAGGGCAATCACATTTCTTCGGCGAGCTCACGCATTTGAGGGGCAAATGGCTTCACATCCAACACAGCCAACGCGAATGGCTTGTGCAAGAGAAACTGCCATGGTTTCTCTTACCGATTCGGCCACAAGGCTTTCTTGGGCGGAAATTGGCTCATAGCGTGGCCAATCTCATGCCCGGCTTTCCCACTGATCCAGAAGCTTGGACGACTGAGCAAGTGCTCTTCGCAGTCGCGCAGCAATCAGTCGATTGCCCGGGCGCGATTCATTTTGGCAATAGATCCCCGAGCGCTGAAGAAGCAAAGCCGGCAAACGCCATGCGCCCCGCCGATTTGCTGGCGCAACTCGAAGCACTGGCTCAGCAAGACGCTTCGCAATCGCCAGCCCAATCAAGCGCGGGCGGAGAGCAGCCGAAGTTCTCCGCTGTGTACACAGGTCAGCAAACCGTACATCATCTCGTCAAATTCTCACCGCCCAACAACACGCCCTTCGGCAGCCGCTGGCGAGCAATGCTTATGCTGGAGCACTTAGCCAACGAGATTCTCACGTCGCGCGGTATCGCTTGCGCAAGCACGCAAGTATTCGCAGGCGATGTGCGCACCTTCCTCAGCTCCGAGCGCTTTGACAGGCACGGCACACACGGCAAATCCCATGTCGTCGCCATTGCTGCAGTGCATGATGAATTCGTTAAAGATTCTTGGACAAACTGGATCACCACCAGCGAAGCCCTAGAGAGACAAGGCATGATCACAGCGCAAGAGCTAAAAGCAATTGCCAGCATCTTCGCCTTTGGCAAATACATTGGCAACACCGATATGCACTCTGGCAATCTCTCGTTTTTTGTGGATGACGTGATCACGCCGAAGATTCGCCTCGCGCCTGTGTACGACATGCTACCTATGATGTGGCGCCCTGATCCTCATCAGGGCCTGAGCGATTCGTCTTTGCGCGAGCCATTCATGCAGGCGGGTTTTGAGTTAGAAAAAGAGCAGGCTAAGCGATGGGCGATAGAGTTTTGGGAGCGTGCTGCGCAGCTTAATATCAGTGCGGAGTTAAAAGCAGCGTCCCTTGAAAGTGCGCGCCGCCTCAAAACAAATTTCGCAGATCTTTAAACCAAGCTCTAGATCATGCAACAAATCACCACCTGCACCAGTTGCCAACAGAGCCTCAAAGCTCTCTAGCAGCCCCCGGCCCACGAAGGCGCGCACGATGCGCCACATGAAAATGCACATGCGCGTTCAGGCTGGAGCCAAAACGGTGGATGAAGGCCACTGCGCCGATGTGCAGCGCGGCCTTGTCTACGTTTGCCGCACC
>JAYSRZ010000109.1:0-2085 GCA_043720775.1 Variovorax sp.
GCTGCACCCGCCTCCACCCCAGCAGCACCTGATACACTATCAAAAAGTGAGCAGTCCGCGCAATAAATACGCCGGCTATCTGCACAAAACGCCTTAAAAATAGCCTTAAAACTGATCCTCTGGAGACCGCATCTTGGACATCCTTTATTCCGCCCTTGCCACCTTGCTCGCCTACTTGATAGGCTCCTTGAGTTTCGCCGTCATCGTGAGCAAACTCTTCGGCTTGGCTGATCCGCGCACCTTTGGCAGCAAAAATCCCGGTGCCACCAACGTGTTGCGCTCGGGCTCCAAACCAGCAGCCATCATCACACTCATCCTCGATGCGCTCAAAGGCTACGTGCCTGCGATTTTGGTGCAAATTTTCGGCAAAGAATTCGGCTTAGGCGATGGCACATTGGCGCTCGTTGCCTTGGCAGCTTTCCTCGGCCACGTCTGGCCTATCTTCTTCAAATTTAAAGGTGGCAAAGGCGTGGCCACAGCCGCTGGCGTGATCTTCGGTATCGATTGGCTACTGGGTTTGGCTACGCTGGCCACATTCGCTATGCTGCTTTTCTTCTTCCGCTGGGTATCGCTCGCCTCCATTGCGGCCGGCGCCTTTGCGCCATTCTTCTATCTGCTCGGCGACAGAAGCCCGTGGTACAGCTCCAAAACAGTCATGTTCTCCATCTTCATCATGGCCCTCATTTTGGCCATTCGTCATAAAGACAATATCAACCGACTGCTTTCTGGCACAGAGCCCAAGCTGGGTGCTAAAAAATAGTTGGAATTTTTAATCATTAGTCTTACGGCAATATATAGCTGGTCGCTTGGCTGGCAAGCGAACCGCCCACATCGCCACAGCAATCAAACCGCATGCAGCCCATGCGTTCCAGCCTAGGAGCTCGGCATCCAGGTATCCCCAGAGCAATGCGATAAGCGGCACGACATAAGTGCATGCACTCGCGCGAACAGCGCCCCATCGAGCGATGAGCCAGTTGTAGCCAGTCACAGCGATTGCACTTAACACAGCAAGCCCCATCAAATATAAGCTCGGTATCCAACTGATGTGGCTTCGCATACTTGCATCACCAGTTCGTAAAACGAGAACGCACAACATGATCACAGCCATCAGCTGAAAACTCAAAGCCGTGACGTGCAACGGATTGAGCTGCGCCAGATGCCGCTTGTAGTTTTGTGCCGCCAATCCCCAGCAAACAGTGGCCATTAAGGCAGCGGCCAAGGCATAGCCAGAAAACGAAGGCTGCAAGCCTGAGCCAGCTATCGCGTCCCAACGCAAAACCACGACACCGAATGCCCCAGCGATGACGCCAAGCCAATGCAACAGACGAGATGCTTGCTGAAAAAAGAAAACGCCGGCGAGCAGAGCCATCATCGGAGCGAGGCTTGCAATCACGCCAGCTAAGCTGCTCGGCATCGTTTGTTGCGCCCAAGTCATCAAGCCAACTGGCAGCAGGCTGCCGACTACAGCCAAATGAACAATCGCCAATTTCTTGTCTTGGAAAAGATGACGATTTGCTTTCAAAGCCTGCCATGCCAGAGGCATCAGTAGCAAAGCACCCAAGATGTATCGCCCTGCGATGACCTGCAATGCAGACCAATGCACCAAGGCATGTTTAACCGCAACAAATGTGCTGCCCCAAAACGTCACAACAACTATAAAGACAGCGGCAGCAACCCATGTGGCTCGCTTTTGCGGCGTATCGCTCATATCCAAACTCACTCAAAAACTTATGCGGCATAAGTTCACCTGAAACGCTGCCACGGAAGTCGAGGCGAATCAGGTGAGCGGTAGAAGCTCAAGTAGGCGAATAAGCAGCAAGCGGCTCATGATTTCAATTTGCGATGGCGTTGATGGGGCTCAAAAAGTTTTAGCCCTGCGCAGCAATCCTTTCCGCCTTGCTATGCAACTTATTCAACGCGGAAAGATAGGCCTTCGCCGAGGCAACCACGATATCGGGATCGGCGCCGACGCCGTTGACGGTGCGGCCGCTGTTTTGCAGCCGCACCGTCACTTCGCCCTGTGACTCGGTCGATCCGCTGATGGCGTTGACCGAGTACAGCACCATCTCCGCGCCGCTTTTGACG
>JAYSRZ010000110.1:0-2076 GCA_043720775.1 Variovorax sp.
CGCCGAAAGACCACGGCTGTGATTGGGTTGTCTCACGGAGAGAAATAAAGGGGGAGGCACGCGCGCAGCGCCAGCCGGAGGACATTCTCGTAGTGGGACAGCCCAAGCGCAGACGTGGCCGCAGCTCAGTATTGAGACTTACATCAATTCAGGCTCACGAATCAAGCACGCCGCAGAAATACCTAAACCTGCGTGCAACCTTCTCACCATTGGCAAGCTCAGCGGCCGTTTACGGTTCAGCACCTCATAAACGCGATTGACGCCGCCAAGCATCGGCTGCAAATCTTTCGCTTTCAAACCCTGCTGTTCCATGCGAAATTTGATCGCCTCGATAGGGTCTGGCAGATCAATCGGGTAATGCTGAGCCTCATAGGCTTGCACCAGCGTGCCCAATATTTCAAGCTCGTCGCCCAGCGCAGTGCCGCGCCTAGGGTCTAAATCCACAAGTGCTGAGACGCGCTTGAGTGCAGCCTTGTAAGCAGTCTTTGTATGAATGGGTTGGATATTCATGATCTTCATTTCTCCGTTCAGAATTACTCAACAGTATTGGCATCGATCAAATCATATTCAGCATGCGTGCCAATGAACTTCACATACACAAAGCCGATGTTGTATGCCACGGCAACGATCAAGCGATAGTCATTGCCCTTGAGGTTGAAAACGACACGCCGATTTTTAAGAATACTGGCATGTGCGTATTGCGCCTTGATGTCCGCAGGCTGCCTCCACTTCGCCTTCTTAACCTCATCGCACCAAGCTAATACACTCTGCCTCGCCTCCGAGTGCGCTGCGATAAAGCTCAGCAAAGGCGGTAGCGAAACGATGTGCATAGCAAATTATAGTCCCATTTCGGGACTATTTGCGCAAGCCTACAGGCCACGCTGTTATTGGGTTGTCTCGCGGAGAGAAATAAAGGGGGAGGCACGCGCGCAGCGCCAGCCGGAGGACATTCTCGTAGTGGGACAGCCCAAGCGCAGACTTGGCCGCTCTCCGATCAACGCACGTTCGCCACCACGACAGAACGCGTGAATTCATCCGCAGCAAACACATGCTCCACGCGCAGTGAAGCGAGCGTGATGTCTTGTGGTGTGCCAAATGTAGAAAACATGCTGAAGAATGCGAGCTCGCCGTATTGCGTGGCGAAGCGCGTGGTGAGCACGGGAGCCATTTGCCTTGGCCATTGCACGAGCGTCTTCTTGCCCAAGCGCTGCTGAAACTGCGCGGCAAGCAACTCCACACGCTCTGAAATTTGTGGCATCACGCTGGCATCGTCTCGCAGATGCGCGAGGATGGCGGGGGCGACTTCTTCTAAATTAGTCATGTGCTTGGCCATGCCTTCGGGGTGCAGAAATGCATCGAGCAAATTGATTGGGGCATCGGGCGGAAGCTCAGCCAAGGCGGGCATGACCGTGGCGGCCATCCAGCGCGCACCCCGGTTCATTTGCAGCACATTCCACGCAGCATCCATCACCATGGCAGGCATCGGATCGTGCGCTTCCAGCAAGCAGGTCAGCGCTTCGCGCACGGGCGCGAGCACGGCATCGCCCAGCTCGCTGCCTTTGTAAACAGGCGCAAAACCTGCTTGTTGCAAAGCCACGTTTCGCAGAGCCAGCGGCGCTTGCAGCTCATGCAGCCAAGCGAGAAGTAGCTCCCGGCTGGGCTGCGCGCGGCCGCTTTCCACAAAGCTCACGTGCCGCTGACTCACACCCATGCGCAGCGCCAATTCAAGCTGGCTGATCCGGCGCGATTTACGAGCGGTTTGCAGGGTGTCGCGCAATGACGGTTGCAGATGAGGGCTGGCTGTTTCCATGGCCTTATTCAATCACAGCTTGGCCAGCACGCAATTACCTGAGACGTAATTGCGCTCATTCAAAGCGCCGAGCACAGTAGAAGCTCTCAACAAAGGAAACATCATGAACAAACCGCTTTTGATCGCCGTACTGATTGCATTTTCTGCGCTCACGGCCTATTCCATCTACGAGGTGGGCAGTGTGCTGGAGCTGGTTCTCGTGCATCTGCGCCATCCTGCGGGCTGGCAGATATTTGCGGATTTGGTGATCACGATGATTTTGCTTT
>JAYSRZ010000111.1:0-2068 GCA_043720775.1 Variovorax sp.
GGCTGGTTCACGCCAATGGCCAATGTGTTTGTGGAGCTGCCAGGCGCCAGTGGCGTGCAGATTGGCACGCCCGTGCGCCTCAAAGGTTTCAAGATCGGAAGCGTTGATGAGATTGAGCTTGATCCTCAGCTCAATGTGCGCGCGCGGCTGAGGATTGCCAGCGAGCGCCTGCCTCTCTTGGGGCAAGATGCCAGCGCCCGCTTTGGCCGCGATGGGCCGCTGGGCGGGAAGTTCATCGACTTGTTGCCCGGTGATCGCGCAGGCAAGCGCTTAGCAGCTGATGCGATGCTGCCGATGGATGTGGGCAATGAGCTAGAAGACGTGATGGGCACTGTCAAAGTGGCGGTAGAGAAACTCGCAGTGGCGATTGGCAAGATGGAGCCGATCTTGGACGACACGAAAAAGCTCACAGGCGAAGCGGCTGAGATGCGCAAAGATATTCGCTTATCCGTGACCACCGTATTGGCCAACATGGAAGCCATGAGCGGCCAGCTCAAGAGCATGGGCAACTCAGCGGGCAATGTGGCGCAGCGCCTCGATAAAGACAGCGTGGCTTTGATGCGTGATATTGGGAAAATCACGGCGCAGGCTGAGGGCGCGGCCACAGCAGCTCGAAACAGCTTGGCCGCACTTGAAAAAGACACTCCGGCTGCGCTGGCTCAAGTCAAAGAAGCACTCACGAGCGTGCAAACCTCGGCAGACAACATCAAAATCATCACGGACGATGTGAAGCAAATGGTCGGCGAGATCAAGGGCGAGGTGCCGCCTGCCGTGCGCGCTGGCAGAGCCGCCGCGCAAGATGCAGCTCTGATCACCGATGGCGCGAAAAAGACGTGGCCGATTTCTACGTTTGTGAAAAATGCAGACTCGTCGAAAAGCACAACGCCGACGACACCTGCTCCATCGCCTTCGCCATTGAACAACATTGCGCCATGAACGCAAGCTCGTCCAAGCCCACAGCTAAGCCATTGAAGCTCAGCGTCAACGCGTTGCTTTTCTCGCCGCTGCGCGTGAGATGGACGGCAGTATGTGGCCTGTGGCGGTTTCATGGCTGCTGGCGCTTGCCCACCATTCGCCAACGCATCAAGAATGAGCTGCATCGTGAGCTCAGCGAGACGATGCCCATCGTGCTCATCGTCTCGCTGATTGCCGCCATTTTGATCTTCGTCGTGTTGCCTGCCTCGCTGCGCGAGCAAGCCGAGACGATTCTGGCCAATCTGTGGCCCATCTGGGTCGTGCAAGCCGCGCCAATGGTCTGCGCGCAAGTGCTGGCCATGCTCAATGCACCTGCGATGGCGCTTCGCTATGTGGAGCTGCACAGCGAAAACGCTTTTTCAAGCGACAGTGATGCCAGAGACCGACAAGTGGCTGCGCTCGCTTTGCCGCAAATCTTTGCGCATGGCTTCTTGTGCGCTGCCTGCGCGTGTTTGCTGGTGACGTTTTCGCTCATCTTCGGCATCTTGGCCGAAATCGTGCTCGCGGTCGGCGATATCCGCAGCGTGCTCACCACGATTCTTGCCAGCACATCGCCGCTGGCTTGGATGCGCTCAATCGGCCAAGCTTTTGTATTGGGCTCGGTGTGCGCGTTATCTGCCGTGCTGTTTGCATGGCCGGGCAGCCAAACGACGAGCAATGCCAAAGACACGCACCGCATTGGCGTGTTTGCGATGATCGCCGCATCAGCTGCTTGCGCGTTGGCGGGCTTGGCGATGAATTGGCTCGCTGGCTTACTTGGCTGGAGCCCGTCGGCGATCTAAATCATCAGCCTGTTTTTAAGTGAAATAGGGCTTTAGAGC
The DNA here is from genome assembly GCA_043720775.1 of Variovorax sp. GTDB lineage: Bacteria > Pseudomonadota > Gammaproteobacteria > Burkholderiales > Burkholderiaceae_C > JANMDU01. Next base: position 1,797 of record JAYSRZ010000111.1, read on the forward strand.
ACGTAAATACTGCGTGAAGTGCTATTGATTTTATAGTGACTAACGCGTAGATATGCGCATACCCAGCGCGGCTGCACCCACGATCAATGCCGCTGCCAAGGCAATGCTCCAACTGAGCGGCTGGCCCGTGACGAGTAGGAGCAATGCGGTGGACGCCAGCGGCGTGATATAGCTCAAGATGCCTATCTGCTGCGCATCGCCGCGCTTTAATGCGGCATCCCACAAATAAAAAGCCGCGCCCAGCGGCCCCAGTCCTAATGCGATCAGCAGCA
>JAYSRZ010000112.1:0-5759 GCA_043720775.1 Variovorax sp.
GCTGACCAGCTCTTTTTATATGCCAAACAAGCGTTTAGCCCACGTAGAACCTGCGTGAGGCGCTACTGTTTTAAGAGTAATTGCCATGAACCGTTACCCCTTGTGGAAATACATTGTCATTGCTTTGGTGGTGGTTATCTCCACGTTGTACACCGTGCCCAATTTTTTCGGCGAAGCGCCGGCGGTGCAAGTCTCTAGCGGCAAAGCCACGATCAAAGTTGATGGCGTGACGCGCTCGCGCGTGGAAGATGCGCTGCGTGATGCGAAGGTCACCACCGATGGAAAAGTCGAGCTCGATGGCAATTCGGTGCGCACGCGCTTTTCTTCGACCGATGTGCAAAAGCTTGGCCAATCGGCGATCTCCGCAGCGCTCAATCCTGATAAGAACGACCCCGTTTACGTGGTGGCATTGAATCTTGTGCCACAAACGCCGCAATGGTTGCGCAGCCTGCGCGCAGCGCCGATGTATTTAGGGTTGGATCTGCGCGGTGGTATTCATTTGATGCTGCAAGTCGATATGGCTGGCGCTCTCGACAAGCGCCTCGATACTTTAACAAGCGACATCCGCACCGCGTTGCGCGGCAAAGACATTCGTGGTCGCACGGCTCGCGAAGGCGGCACTGTGGTGATGCGCTTCTCCGCTGCACAAGCCCAACAAGCAGCGCTTGCTGTGATCCAAGATCAATTCGGCGCCGATATGCAGGCAAGTAGCAGCACGCAAGGCACAGATTATTTGCTAACCGCCAGCATCAAGCCTGATGCTGTGAAACGCATTCAAGAATCGGCGCTCAAGCAAAATATCTCCACGCTGAACAATCGTGTCAACGAGTTGGGCGTGGCCGAGCCGGTGATTCAGCAGCAAGGTGCAGATCGCATCGTGGTGCAGTTGCCCGGCGTGCAAGACACCGCGACTGTGAAGAAAATCATTGGCCGCATTGCTACCCTACAAGTGCGCATGGTGGATGAGAGCTCAGAGGCGCAGTCTGCGGAGCGCGGCCAAGGCGCCGTGCCCTTTGGTGCGGAGCGTTATTTAGATCGCAATGGCCAAGCCGTGATCGTCAAGAAAGATGTGATTTTGTCGGGCGAGAACCTGACGGATGCGCAAGCCGGCATTGATAACCAAACGCAAGAAGCCACCGTGAATCTCTCGCTGGATGCGAAAGGTTCGCGCATTTTCAAAGACATCACGCGCGACAACATTGGCAAGCGCATGGCGATTTTGTTGTTTGAAAAAGGCAAAGGCGAAGTCGTCACGGCGCCTGTGATCCGCAGCGAAATCGGTGGCGGGCGTGTGCAAATCTCAGGCCGCATGAGCACGATGGAAGCCAGCGATACGGCGCTGCTGCTGCGCGCCGGTTCACTCGCCGCTCCGATGGAAATCATCGAAGAGCGCACGATTGGCCCCACGCTGGGCGCAGACAACATCGCCAAAGGCTTTAACAGCGTGATCTACGGTTTTCTCGTGATCGTGGCTTTCATGTGCGTTTACTACCGCTTCTTTGGCATGATTTCTGCCATTGCGCTGTCGGTGAATTTGCTGATGCTGGTGGCCATTCTCTCGATGATTCAAGCCACGCTTACCCTGCCAGGCATGGCGGCTATCGCGCTGGCGCTTGGTATGGCGATTGACTCGAACGTGCTGATTAATGAGCGTGTGCGCGAAGAATTGCGCAATGGTAAAGGCCCGCAGCAAGCGATTCATGCGGGTTATGAAAATGCTTGGGCGACGATTTTGGATTCGAATATCACGACGCTGATCGCCGGTATCGCGCTGCTCATCTTCGGCTCGGGCCCGGTGCGCGGCTTTGCTGTAGTGCATTGTTTGGGGATTTTGACGAGCATGTTCTCGGCGGTGTTTTTCTCGCGCGGCTTGGTCAATCTTTACTACGGAAGTAAGAAGAAGCTCAAGGAGATCAGTATTGGTGCGGTGTGGAGGCCTGATGGCGCGACATTGCCCGTTGCGGATGAGGATTTAGAAGAGAAATCGCTAGTATCGCCCGTCAATACTGCGCAAGCTGCTACTAAAAAAGTAGCATCCTCACTCAAAACCAGTCTGAAGAAGTAAGGGAGAAAAGATCATGGAATTCTTCAGAATCAAAAAAGACATCCCGTTTATGAAGCACGCGGTCGTGCTGAATGCGGTGTCGTTCATTACTTTCGCACTCGCTGTGTTTTTCCTCGTCACGCGCGGCCTGCATTTGTCGATTGAGTTCACTGGCGGCACATTGGTGGAGGTGAAATATCCGCAGGCGGCCAGTATTGCGAAGACGCGTGAAGCGGTCGAGAAGCTGGGCTTTGGCGAGGTGCAAGTGCAGCTGTTTGGCGCGGCCAGTGATGTGTTGATTCGAGTGGCGAACAAGGTATCTCCGGTAAGTTCAGCGCCACAGACCACAGCCACGCAGGCCGCCGCCAGCGCCAAAGCGGCCAGCAATCAATCTGACACAGTACTCAAAGTCTTTGAAGGCGTGTGCTCGTCTGAAGGAGGCGTTGTGCAATCAAGCACAGTCATTTCTCCGCAGGGCGAGACGCTGCAAAAGCTGCTGTGCAAAACGCCTGAAGGCAAAGAACCCGTGACCCTGCAGCGCAGCGAATTCGTTGGCCCATCAGTGGGCGCAGAGTTGGTGACCAATGGCCTAGTTGCCTTAGGCATGACGGTGCTCGGCATCATGCTTTATTTAGCCTTCCGCTTCGAATGGAAATTCGCTGTGGCCGGCATCATCGCCAACTTGCACGATGTGATCATTATTCTGGGCTTTTTCGCCTTCTTCCAGTGGGAATTCTCGCTGGCGGTGCTTGCGGCGATTCTTGCGGTGCTCGGTTATTCAGTCAACGAATCGGTGGTGATTTTTGACCGAATCCGCGAATCTTTCCGCAAATTCCGCAAGATGAATACGCGCGAAGTGATTGACCATGCGATCACTTCCACGATCAGCCGCACGATCATCACCCACGGCTCGACCGAGGTGATGGTGCTCTCGATGTTGATCTTCGGCGGGCCCACGCTGTTTTACTTCGCGCTGGCGTTGACCATTGGCATTTTGTTTGGTATTTATTCATCTGTGTTTGTGGCGGCGGCCATTGCGATGTGGCTAGGCGTCAAACGCGAGGATTTGATCAAAGCAGCGCCCAAGAAAGAGGGCGAAGGTACGGAACCTATCGACCCCAACGATCCGAATTCAGGCGCGGTGGTTTAGACGCACTCGATACACTTCGGCCTGCGCACGAGCGCTTGGTTGGGTATTAAAGTGTGGTGCAACTGATACAAGTGTGAGAGCCTTGGCGCAGAGATGGCAGCTAGTAGCGCGGCTCGTGGGCTCCCGCTCCCGCTGTGCAGGCTTTCCTAGTAATATCTAAATTAGTTAGCGCTATTGAAGCGCTGAATGACGACTCGCCCAGATTTTTCGTGAGCAGCCCACCGATTCAACGCCCTTCCAACCCTGCCGCCATTGCTAGGCAAGCGCGAGCCGTGTTCGTCGAGCAATCGGTGAAGCTGCTCGCTGAGCTATCAGCAGCTATTGGGACGCGACTGTCAACGCTATTTGAGCAATCGACCAACGCACGCGAAGCGCAGGACAGGCGCGATGCGATGATTGCTTACCAACAGGGTCAGGTGAAATGGCTTGAGAGCACAGATCGCGCATGGAAGAGCGCCTCGCAAATCGACTTAACAGCATCAAACACGCGCTTGCCGGCTTTGAATTTAGAGCTCATCGGTAACGAAGTTGTTGAAAGCAAAATCCTTTCATCGCGCTTGTCGATGCGTATTTTGGATAAAGCCAGCTGGGAATTCAACGACTTGCAGGTGCGCATTCGCACGCTCGATGGCAAAGAAGAGCTCGATAAAACCGACATTTTGCGCCCCGAGAGCTTCGCACAAACTTTGCTTGAACAGTGGCTATCCGCCGGCCTGTCGCAAGACGCATGGCTCTCCGTCCAAGATGTGATTCAGCAATCGTTTGGCGACAAAATCGTTAACGCATATAAGTCCACCAATGAATTTCTCATCGCGCAAGGCGTGATGAAAGAGATTGACCTGCGCTCCAACGTGAAGCGCTCGCCTAATGCCAAAGGCGGCGTTGGCGAAACCGGCGCGACCCTGCCCGGTAATTTGCCGAGCACGCAGAGTGCGCAACTGGGCGGCGGCACGGGCTTTGGCGGAGTCGGCTTGGGCGGTGGTGGTGGCGGTGGTGGTTTTGGGGGAGGAGGCGGTGCCAGCGCATATGCTGCGACGCAGTTTGGCCAAACGGCCTTCGATCCGACGGCCTATGACTCGGGCCAAAACGAAGTCGTGGCGCGAAGAAGTCCTATGCCGCCCACGACGGGTGCGATGAGCCGCGCGGGCAACGCAAATGCGCAAATTGCGCAGCACATCGCCAAGCTAAGAGCGCAAGCTGCGCAATACGCGACTCAGCAAGCATCGCAGAAAGTGTCGCAACAAACGGCGCAAAAGATAGCGCAACAAACAACGCAGCAAGGAGCAAGTGATTTCAGCGGTTTTGGCACTGCTGCGGGTTTGCCATCAGCATTCAGCTCTGGCATGACCGGCGGTGGTGGAGGTGGAGGTGGTAGCGGAGGTGGTAGCGGAGGTGGAGGTGGTGGCGGAGGCGGTAGTGGAGCCGCAGGTTCGTTTGGCATCTCGAATGCTAGCAACTCGACAGCGTCGGCTGGCAGCTCAGGTGGCATGCAAGGCACTCAATCAGGCCAATCAGGTCAATCATCTTCTGCGACATCTGCGGCATCATCAACGCAAGGCGCTGATCGGCCTGGGCGCTCGGCGGTCGCTGGTTATGTTTCAAGAGATGAAGCGCAAGAGACGCGAATGCAAACAGCTGCCACGCCACTAGCGCGTTCGCGGATGCGGGCGCAGGGCGTGATGGGGCAGCTTAAAAATATGCTGGTGCAGCATGTGGCAGGGTTTGACAATTCAAATGCTCCGCAAATGTCGCCCAAGCTCTCTGCTGCCTTTGCTCAGTCTCCTGCGATGCGCACGCCTGGCTACCAGCGCACGCAGCAAGCCGGCGGGCAGGCTGCGCAAAGCACCGGTGCCTACGCAGCGCCAATGTATGTTGGCGTCAATGCTCAAATCGTCGAGGGCATGCAGGCCGCGCAGGTTAACAATGCGCTGCGCGAGCAAACCAGAGAGCTCAAAAAAGCAGCGGACACCGATAGCGAAAAAGCCACCATCGAGATCGTGGCATTGATGTTTCAAAGCATTTTGTCGGAAGAGCGCATTCCCACAGGCGTGCGAGTGTGGTTTGCTCGGTTGCAAATGCCTGTGTTGCGCTTGGCGTTATCAGAGGCGGAATTTTTCGGCACGATGCAACATCCTGCGCGCAAGTTGATTGATCGCATGGGCTCATGCGTGCTCGGCTTTGATGCCAATGTGGGCAGTGCAGAATTAGAAGCAGAGATCAAGCGGATTGTGCAAACGATTGAGCAATATCCGGAGACGGGGCGGCGCGTGTTTCAGCTCGTGTTTGATGAGTTCGAGAAATTCTTGGGCAAATTCTTGACGGAGAGCAAAGCCACTGCCAAGGTCGTGTCTCTCGCGCAGCAAGTCGAGCAGAAAGAAACGGCGGCGATTCAATACACGATTGAGCTGCGCAAGATGCTGGGCAATCTGCCTCTGCGCGATGAAATTCGAGAATTTTTGTTCAAAGTCTGGGCAGAGGTGATGGCACTGGGCGCGATGAAAAATGGAGGTCAGCATGAACTGACGCTTGCGCTCAAGCAAGTGGCGGCTGATTTGCTCTGGGCAG
>JAYSRZ010000113.1:0-17463 GCA_043720775.1 Variovorax sp.
CAGCCGCTTGGTGTGTGACGTGTCAGTTCAATAAAAAGACCACGCTCTCGGACGAGGCCGTGCTGCAAGATTTCGCAGCCAAGAAAGTGCAGCTCCTGCGGGCCGATTGGACAAAGCGCGATCCAGCGATCACCCAAGCGATCAATCAGCTTGGGCGCAGCGGCGTGCCGGTGTACGTGATCTACAAGCCCGGCAGTGCGCCTGTGGTTTTGTCGGAAATCTTAAGCGTCGCGCAGCTACGCGCGGAACTAGCCAAACTCTGAGTTATCAAACCAGTATATTTTTGGAGCTTTTCAATGCAACGCCGTCAATTCGCCACATCTGCCATCGCCTCTGCGGCCCTGCTGGCCACAACATCGCAAGCTTGGGCGCAAGCCACCGCAACGGTAGGCCAAGCAGCCCCCAATCTCGTAGCCAAAGATGTGACGGGCAAAACTGTCTCGCTCGCAGATTTCAAAGGCAAAGTGGTCGTGCTCGAATGGGTTAACCCCGGCTGCCCCTACGTGCGCAAGCATTACCAAGGCGGCAATATGCAAGGCACGCAAAGTGAAGCCATTGGCAAAAACGCTGTGTGGCTGGCCATCAATTCCACTGGCACGGATCACCCTGATTATTTGAAGCCCGCTGATCTCGCCAAATGGATGAAAGAGCAAAAAGCCCCGGCCACGCATACGCTGATGGACGAAGACGGAAAAATCGGCAAAGCCTACGGCGCGCGCACCACGCCGCATATGTACATCGTTGACAAGCAAGGCATGCTGGTGTACGCAGGCGGGATCGATAGCATCCCCACCGCGAGCGCATCAGATATCCCGAAGGCGACAAACTACGTGAAAGTATCTCTCACAGAAATGACCAATGGCAAAGCGGTGAGCAACAACATCACTCGCGCTTACGGCTGCTCGGTAAAGTACAAATCCTGATCGGTACGAACACGCTTAGCGTGTGAAACCAGTGGCTGTGCGCCCCGCACCTTTGATGATCAACGGCGGCACCTCAATCATGCCGAATTCATCCAAGAAATCGCTGGATCGTGCATCCTCGGTCGGCCAATCTTGATCCCAGCGCTCAGACATGGGCGAGAGCTTTGCTTTCGCCGATTCGCCGTGCGTCGCCATCGGATTGAAGGCAGCTGGCCTGCGCGGTTCCTGTTTTGTGGCCTGCCAAACTGATTCTTCTCCAGTCGCGTGCTGCTGAGAATGCGCTGTAGCTGCTTTCAATTCAGGCATCACCATCGCTCGCAGCGCCTGCGCATCAGGTAAATCATCTTTTGCAATCAACCACACCGGGATTTGCGCCATTTCCAGTGCTTTGAGTTTGCGCTGCGTCCCTTCGTTGACTTGTTTGCCCTTGCTGGGTAACAGCTGAATCACGCCCAGCACATCACCACTTTCTGAACACACTAAAAAATCCACACAGCGCCGACCCACAGCGCTAAACCATTGGTGATATGAGCGGCTCTCCGAGACATTTAAAAACCGCGCCAAAGCCACCTGAGGCATCAAAAGGCATTCTGGCAAAGCCTTGGTTAGATGCTTGCAGGTGTGAAGCTCGGTGGGCGTAAGTGGCCGCATCGTTCGAGGCTGCCAATCTTCTAAGCGAAATGAGCGCTGCTTGCCTGAATTGGGCACCGGAGAGGCACGCTGCATCACCAGCCAAATCAGCAGCATAAAAGAGATCGTGATCAACAAACCAGCGACCAGCGCGGGCATCCCCAGAGACGACAACATGTTCATTGCGACAAACTCCATCAACGCATCATATTTTTTGCATTATGTGGCCAGGTTTGAAGCTAAACGCAAGCAGCTGTGTGTCGTGTGAAGAAATGTTACCTATCCCTCATCCCTTCACACACACCACCTGCTTGAGCGTATGCACAATGTCCACCAAATCGCTTTGCGCCGCCATCACCGCATCAATATCTTTGTAGGCCGCAGGCGTCTCGTCAATCACGTCTTTGTCTTTGCGGCACTCAACGCCCTCAGTGGCCGCGCGATGATCAGCCAGCGTGAAGCGCTTCTTCGCCTCCGTGCGGCTCATGATGCGCCCCGCGCCATGTGAGCAGCTCTCAAACGATTCAGGATGGCATTTGCCTCGCACGATGAAGCTGCGCGCACCCATGCTGCCAGGAATGATGCCTAGCTGGCCTTTTTTAGCGCTCACCGCTCCCTTGCGCGTCACAAACACCTCTTCCCCAAAATGCTATTCTTTCTGCAAATAGTTGTGGTGGCAGTTCACCGCTTCGATGTGCGATTGAAAACTCTTGTGAATCACCGTCTTCGTCGCTTCAATCACGCGGCGCATCATCACCTCGCGATTGGTGGCCGCAAATTTCTGCGCCCAGCCCACCGCGCGGACATAGTCGCCAAAATAGCGCGCACCTTCTTCAAAGTAAGCCAGATCACGATCCGGCAAATTCGCATTGTTGCGCAGCGCATCTTGCTTTGCCAGCTCAATAAACATTGTGCCAATAAAGTTGCCCACGCCGCGCGAGCCCGAATGCAGCATGAACCACACAAAGCCCGCTTCGTCCAGACACACTTCCACGAAGTGATTGCCCGAGCCCAGCGTGCCCAGATGATTACGATGATTCGTTTTCTCGATCTTCGGATAGTCTTTGCACAGCTCAGTAAATTCTGGCTCCAGTGCAGCCCAAGCCGTATCCACCGAGCCCGGCACTTTATGCCAAGCGCCCGGATCGCGCGAGCCCGGAGAGCGCCCATGCGGCACAGCGCGCTCAATCGCTGAGCGAAGCGGCGCGAGATTGTCGGGCAAGTCTTCTGCGCGCAGCGTCGTCTTCGCAGCCATCATGCCGCAGCCAATGTCAACGCCCACTGCAGCAGGAATAATCGCTTTGTGCGTTGCGATCACCGAGCCCACAGTCGCGCCGTTGCCCCAGTGCACATCCGGCATCACGGCCAAATGCTTAAACAAAATAGGCAGCCGAGCCACATTCGTGAGCTGCTGGCGCGCCCCATCTTCCACCGGCACGCCGCGCGTCCACATTTTGATGGGCACGCCGCCGGGAGTTTCTTCTTCAAGATAGTTGGTTTTCATGATATTTCCTAGTGTTGCATGAGCCAACTACAAGCGCTAGGCGCTTAAAGATGGAGCATGCTGCGTTTTTTTTTGTCGGCTCGCTCGATGCGATGCCAGCCGCTGTTGTCGTTCATGGTGATCCAGCGACGTTCCTCCGTGCGGTAAAACCAATCTTGATCTTGTTGGTAAAAAATCTGCAAACCATTGGATTCCCAAATATTGGCGATTTCGTTACCGTGGGCGCGAGTCTCTGTAAAGTCAGTTGTCGCTTTTTGTCCCATCTCACTGTAATGACCATTGAGTTCAAGTAGCAATGAGTTCACCTCAGTATCCATTCGCTCAACCTTCAGGCCGATCTTCTTTGCCTCGTCAAGCAAGATGGGATAGCTGTGTGACGGATACTTTGAGTTAAGCGTGTGCGCAATGGCATCGACCTGCGATTGATCTGCGATGTGATGCGCCAGCAACTCCCGGCAAATCATGATCGACAACGATTCGGCGCGATCCACTGCGCCAATCACCAGCGGATGCACGTACTGAAAGAGCGATTTGTAGGCATTCTCTTTCGTGTCTCCTTGTTGATCGCGCCAAAGGCGAATCACGCGATGCAACTCATCGAGGCTAACGCTGACACGATCATTGTCACGATCCACTGGCGACAGTGCATGATTCAATGACGTATCAACAGCCGTGAGATAAGCTGTCGGCCCCATTTGAATGCTATCCGCACCAATGGCAAGCATCGTTGCAGCAGATGCGCATTCGCCAGGCACCAATGCAATCAGCTTTTTGCAATGCTGGCGCAGCAGATTCACCAAGCGAAGCGACACTTGGCCACTGCCACCGCTCGATTTGATCAGCAAATAAATCGCCTCCTGCTTAGGCATGCCGCGCACAATGTCATACAAAGCGCCGACATCGTTTTGGCAGACAGAGCCACGTGTGCCGTTCCAGTAAGTGATCAAAGAGCCGTTCAGCTTAGCCTCAAGTGCTTTGATGACGCTCTGCGTTTTGTTAAACAGCACAGGCGGTTGCTTGATTTTGACGGTGTCTTGCGCTGGCGTTGGAGTTGTGTTTTCCATAATATTCTCCAGGTTTTTATAAATATAACGTTAATTGAGACGTGAGTTTTTTGGCAAGCGAGCAGCCAGCCATTCATGCACATCGGCGCGGATGTGGCGGCCTGCGAGCAAGAAGTCTTCAAAGCGGTTGGGCACATAGGGCGCATAGAGCAGCGGCATGAGCGCTTCTTCTGGCGTGCGCGCTGCTTTGCGCCCATTGCATACCCCGCAGGCTGTGACGAGATTCATCCAGTTCCATGCGCCGCCGCGCGATGCGGGCAGAATGTGCTCGCATTGCAAGGCGCGTTCTTGAAAGCTATCGCCGCAGTAAGCGCAAGTGAATCGGTCTCGCCGAAACAGCTTGTGTTTGCTAAACGCGGGCACGATGTCAAACAAATTGACCTTTGGCGAGCCATGCAGCGCGATGATGGGATAGACCTCAATCCTTGAGGGCGCACGGCGCGGCACATTGAAACCACCACGCAGCACAGCCAGCGGGCTCGCGCCCTCAGCCCAAGCAACAGCATTTGCAGCCACATGCGTAGCCGCTTGTTCAAGAGAAATCCAAGCCTGTGGCGTGCCTTGGATATCGAGTTGCAGCACATGGCTGCGATGGGTTTGCATGGCTGACTCCTTTCTATGGGAGGCTCTGAACAGATTTCTCGGGCGGATCAGGCTTGCCTGCGGGCGGTCTGCGTCGTTGAAAAGCCTCGCTTTAGCACCGCTAAAGCTGCGTTTTTCGCCTAGCATCCCATCCCGCATTCAAACCTGCTCCATCCCGAGCAATCTGTTCAGAGCCTCCCGCTTGCGGTTGAAAAAATGGTGCGCGCTTAAGGATTCGAACCTTAGACCTGCCGGTTAAAAGCCGGCTGCTCTGACCTGCTGAGCTAAGCGCGCAAAAGAACTGGGTTGATCAATCGGATTCGAACCGATGTCTTCAGGGTCACATCCTGAAATGCTGCCGCTGCACCATGAACAACAAAAAAGTGGCATCTCGTGCAGGATTCGAACCTACGACCCCCGACTTCGTAAGACGGTGCTCTGATTCCGTTGAGCTAACGAGATAAAAATTGGCTCCCCGAGGACGGATCGAACGTCCGAATAGTCTGGTTAACAGCCAGATGCCTTACCGCTTGGCTATCGGGGAATAGAAAATGAAAACTGGTGCCAACAGAAGGAATTGAACCTCCAACGCCTGCGTTTTCAGCGCAGCGCTCTACCGATTGAGCTATGTTGGCTTTGAAAATGGCGCCTCATGCCGGAATCGAACCGGCGGCTTTCTCCTAGACAGGGAGACACTCTGGCCGCTGAGTTAATGAGGCGAAAAAGCTCCGGTGACGGGTTCCGGTGCCGCCCAATCTTTGCGGCCGGTTTACGCGATGGCGACTGATATCTGTCGCCATCGCTTCTTGAATGGATGTTGGTAAACCGCAGGGGTATCGATCCCCTCTCCATGGGTTGAAAGCCCATAGGCCACACCTGCTGCCTCGCGGTTCGAATTGGTGCCCCAGGGGAGATTCGAACTCCCAGAATCCTGTGTCTGAGACAGGCATGTATGCCAGTTCCATCACCGGGGCGTGAAGTTTTTGTAATTTCACTTCGGCTGTGTCCACACGCGACGGCCAGCACCAGGCTGACCAGATTGATTCGCTGCACAGGCAAGGAACGCCTTGCATGCACATTCGCCACACTGCAATCCGCAGTGAATTCTGTGGCGTGGTGTGTGGGCACACCCGAAGTGAAACGGCGTTTTGATTTTTTGAAATCAAAACAGCCGAACTTCTTAAAGTAAATTGTTAAAGAACATGGACGCATTCACACAAGGCAAAGCTACGCCCTAGCGGCACGATGACCACTAAAAAAAGACAACAAAAAAGCCCGATCTCGTTTCCAAGACCGGGCCTGTGAGTACAGGTAGAGAGGGTTCGTGCGTTACACGTGACCCTCGCCCGGTTGGGCTGAATATTCAAATGAACGATCACTTGTGTGACCGTGTGCCTTCGGCTCTTGACCTGTGTGCGAGCTATGCATGAAATTCAGCCATGCATAGCCACATCCAGCCTGAGCGGCTAAGCGTGTGGGGGATGCAATGAAGGCTTTCATGATGGGCTCGTGAATTTGAAAATGAAATACAAATGCAGAAATCTGCGATAGAAAGGAATGTAAAGAGTCTTTACTATGCTGTCAACATCTGCGACAATTATTTTTTGAATTCGTTGTCAATTTTCAACACATGCAAGATTCTGCTCATACAAACACGCTCAACACGACAGCGCTTCGCCGCACCAATCTCAACACCTTGCTGCATGAGTTTGTGAAAACCCGCATTGCGCAGGGCGCAGCGCCCAAAGGCTTGGAGCAGGAGTTTGCCCAGCAGGTACAGATCTCGCCCAGCATGCTCAGTCAAATCAAAAGTTCAAGGCCGATGGGCGATAAGCTGGCGCGGCAAATCGAGGTGCTCTGCGGCGTGGCAGCGCAGTGGTTGGATGAAAGCCAAGCGGCAGCTGATGAATTGCCGAGCGAAGCCGAAGATCACATCGCCGATTTAGCACGTCAAGCATGGCGGCACTGCAATGCCAAACAAAAGCGTGAACTACGCCTTCATTTGCGCAGCTTGGCTGAGAGGGTTTAAGCCAATAGCGCTGGCAGCTGAGCCATGCTGGTGAACACATGGCTTGCGCCCACTGCGCGCATGGTCTGCGGTGCGCTGTGGCTGGGCGAATCGGGGCAGAACGCAAACACGGAGCAGCCTGCGGCCACGCCGGCTCTTGCGCCCGTGGGGCTGTCTTCAATCACCGCGCAGCGCTTGGGGTCTGCGCCGAGCGCCGCCGCTGCGGCCAGATACACATCGGGTGCGGGCTTGCTTTTGGGCATTTCTACGCCGCTGAAAATACGACCATCGAAGAAGTGGAGCAGGCCAGTTTTGGTGAGCTGCAACACGACCTTTTGACGATCTGCGCCGCTAGCGCATGCGATTTTTTCTCCGTAGCGCTGCGTGATCTTGTCCAACGCCTCGTGGATATGTTCAATGGCGCGCAGCGAATCGTTGAGTGCTTGGTTGCGCCTCACGCGAAATCCTGCAATCCACGCATCGTCGATTTGTTGGCCGGTGTGGCGCAAGATCAGCGCGCTTTGATCTTGCACAAGATGGCCGATGAAATGCCCCATGCATTCGGCCTCCGTCATCTTCCAGCCCATATCTCCCAGCATGGAGCGCAGCACGCCATTGGTGATGCTCTCGCTGTCCACCAATACGCCATCGCAATCAAACAATACGGCATCGAATTTCATATTCATGGTTTCATTACTATCAATTAAATAGCACTTCACGCAGTCAGTACGGCGCAAAAGCCAGATTTCATTAAAAAATCAAGCGCGGGATGATTTGCGCTGTTCGAGCGTTTCCATCGCAAAGCCAGCGTCCTGCATCGCTTTAAAGCCACCATCAATATGCGCGACATTCGTCATGCCCATGTCTTGCAAAGTTTTGGTCGTCAAGGCGCTTCTCCAGCCCAGCCCGCAAAACAACACGAACTCTTTGCTCTCATCGGCCCAAATTGGTTTGTGATATTTGGATGCAGGATCAACCCAAAATTCAAGCATGCCGCGCGGCGCATGCATGCTGCCCACGGGTGTGCCGTCGGGTGTTTGCAATTCGCGGATGTCGCGAATATCGACCAACACCATCGACGGGTGGGTTGCCAGGCGCTCCTTGGCCTGCGCTGCGCTGTAGGTTTTGACTTCACGCATGGCTGCGTCAACGAGCTGTTGGCTTGAAATTTTGATCGGCATGAGGATTCCTTGCGTTTGTTAACCTAAAGTGTGGCACATTTTATTTTGATCAGTCAGTGCGGTCGATGCGGCAATGATTACGCATTCGCCAGAGCCCGCCAAACACTATGAAAGTGATAGCGCTTAACGCAGTAAGTACGCCGCTTAACTTCGTAAATTGCTTATAATTGATAGCAATGAACGACTGGATAGAAAAATTCACCAACCTCTTCTCGCAAGCGCAGCAAGGCTTGTTTGAAACAGTGGTGCAACCTATTATTTTCGCGCTCGGCGTGGGCGGCATGGTGGAAGATGGTTTTACCGCGACGGGCTGGTTTCTTGTGGGCGTCTTGCAGTTGATTGTTTTGCTTGTCGTGTTTGCGCCTTTGCAAAAATTCAAACCTGTAGAGGCCATCACAGACCGCGCCACGATTCGCACCGATATCCTCTACACCTTGATTCATCGCTTGGGCTTCTTCCGTTTGGCGTTATTTTTTACGCTCGATCCACTCATCGAATCTGGCTTTGGCGCGGTGCGCGTGGCGGGCATGGAGACGTTTCATTTGGATCAGTGGCTCTTCGGCATGATAGGAATGGAAAGCGCCTTGCTCGGGTTTTTCATCTATCTCGTTGTGTTTGATTTCTTCGATTACTGGATTCATCGTGGCCAGCATGGGCTGAACTGGTGGTGGCAGTTGCACAGCCTGCATCATGCGCAGCGGCAGATGACGATGTGGAGCGACAACCGCAATCATCTGCTTGATGATGTGTTGCGCGATAGTATTTTGGTCTGCGTCGGGCTCATCGTGGGCATTGCTCCGGGGCAGTTTGTGGCTTTGGTGGCGCTCACGCAATTGTCTGAGAGCTTTCAACATGCGAACGTGAGGGTGTGGTTTGGCAGCTTGGGCGAGCGATTGCTGGTGAGCCCGCGCTTTCATCGGCTGCATCACGCGGTGGGTATTGGGCATGAATCGCCCTCAAGAGTCCTCGGTGGGCATAACTTTGGTGTGTTGCTGCCTTGGTGGGATTTACTCTTTCGCACCGGCAATTTTGAAAAGCGCTTTGATGCTACCGGCGTGCGCGATCAAATCGAAAAAGGACGAAATTACGGCCAAGGCTTTTTTGAGCAGCAATGGCTGGGCTTGAAGCGCCTTGCGGGCAGGGCGTAGATCGACGTGGCACGCTTCATCTTGATTGCGCCATCGCATAACGGCAACGTAGGTGCTGCAGCGCGGGCCATGAAAACGATGGGGTTTGATGAGCTCTTCTTGGTCGCGCCGCGCGATCCGAAAGTGCTCAATCGGGACGAGACCATTCAACGCGCCAGCGGCGCAACTGATGTGCTCGCTAAAACGCAAAATTGTTGAAACGCTTGATGAGGCTTTGCAAACTGTTAACCATCTGTGCGCGACAGCGATGACAGCGCGAGACTTCGGGCCAGTCACCTATGCGCCGCGAGATTATTTCGCACTACTATCAAAAGATGAGCGCCTCACGCAGTTTCTACCTGCGCTAAATGCCGATTTGGTTAAAAAACCAGAGCTAAAAATGGCTTTTCTGTTTGGCACAGAACGCTTTGGTATGAAGAACGATGATGTGTATCGCTGCCACGCCGCGCTCAGCATTCCGACCAATCCAAAATATGGCTCGCTCAATTTGGCCTCCGCTGTGCAGTTGATTGCGTATGACTGGCGGCAGGCCTTAAATGCGTTGCCTGGCGGTGGTTTTGAAGAGCAACTATCTCAAACGCAGGTGCAGTCAGAGCGCAGCTTGGCAGACGCATCAGCCGTAGCCGGCGCACTGGCGCATTGGAGCGATGCTTTGGTGCATTTGAATTATCTTGATCCGCAAGCACCCAAAAAACTCATGCCGCGATTGAATGAGCTGTTCAATCGCGCAGGCTTGTATGAAGAAGAAATCCATATTTTGCGCGGCATCGCCAAAGCAATGTTGGAGGCCACGCCGGCGCGCAGCGCAAAACGCGTGTCAGAGTAAATCGGTAAACTTGGAACTATGTTTTCACGAATTCGCGCTGATATTGATTGCATCCTTGAGCGAGATCCAGCCGCTCGCAGCCGCTTTGAGGTGCTCACCTGCTATCCCGGCTTGCATGCCGTGATCTTGCATCGGCCTGCGCATGCTTGCTGGAATGCGGGCTTCAAATGGCTGGGGCGCTTTATTTCGCAACTAGCGCGCTGGTTTACTGGCATCGAGATTCATCCGGGAGCAAAAATTGGCCATCGTGTTTTCTTCGATCATGCGATGGGCGTGGTGGTGGGCGAGACGGCAGAGATTGGCGATGGCTGCACGATTTATCAAGGCGTCACATTGGGCGGCACATCGCTCTACAAAGGTGGAAAGCGCCATCCAACATTAGGTAAAAACGTCGTGGTGAGTGCCGGCGCGAAAGTGCTTGGCGGCTTCCTAGTGGGCGATGGCGCGAAGATCGGCAGCAATGCGGTCGTGATCAAGCCTGTGCCCGCTGGTGCGACGGCTGTCGGCATTCCTGCTCGCATCATTCCGAGCAAAGAAGGTGTGAGCGCTGATGTGACGACCGGCTCTGTAGCAGAGCAAAAATTCTCAGCTTACGGCATCACACAAGATGACGATCCTTTGAGCTTGGCCATGCGTGGCTTGATTGACAACGCATCCAGTCAGGAAGATCAGATTGCATTGCTCTGGCAAGCGATTGAAAAACTGTCTGCCGCGCAAGCCGTGCCCGATTGCATGCCTGTCGACCAGCCTGGCGAAAAACTTGACGCGAAGAAGCTCAACGATTTAATCGGAAAGTAGCAATTACGCGCCGCTATACAGCTTGAGTTTGCAAGCTACCATTCTTTCAAAGCGTCAAAAACCAGCTTGGCTTGCACAGATAGCAGCGCGAAAGCAGCCTGCGCCTGCGGGGCAGCATTGCATTGTGCAAGCAGCTTGGCTTGCTCTGCTGCTTCTATTGCTGTGATGCTGCTGAGCGCCCCTTCAAGCGTATTCGCTTGCGCATGCAGAGCTACCCAGTTTTGCGCTTGCATCGCGTTGTATGCGAGGCCCATGTACTCGCGCAAATCGCGCCGCATCGCGCGAGCCAATTCACGCAATGCTGCCTGGCTGCCGTTCAGGCGAGAGAGCACGCGATCACGCTGTAGTGGGCCGTTTGCAATGTGGAGCACGCTTGCGATGCCTTGCTGCGCAGCATGGACAGCGGTTGCTGGTGCGCTCAATGATGCTGTCTTTGATGTGATGTGTTGCGAAGAGCTGGTATGCGTGCCGAGAGCGTTGCGCAGGGCGGCTGCTAGCGCTTCTTGCGCGAGCGGCGTGGTGAGGAAGGCATCCATACCCATCCCGAATGCGTGCTCGCGATCCGCTGTAGATGCATTCGCAGACAATGCAATGATTGGCACGCGCGTGCGCTTGGCTTGCTGCTCCCATAGGCGCAGCTCATGCGTTGCCTGCCAGCCGTTGAGGTTGGGCATGTCAATAGCCATAAAGATGACATCGAATTTTTGCGAGAGTACGGAGTCAATCGCTCGATGACCGTCTTCCACCCAAGTCACTGCAAAGCCTAATTGCTCAAGCATCGTGCAGATGAGCAAACGGTTGTCTTCATGATCATCAGCGACTAGAGCAGATTGTCCCGCGTAGGATCGCTCTAGCGTGGGATGGGATGCTTCAGTTGCATGCTCGGGTTGCGCCTCGCTTGGTCTAAGTGTTTGCGTATGGCTGGATGGGCTACCCATTTCTGGGTTGATGACACCCGGCTGATCGCTTGCGTTGTGGCTGAGCGGGATGGCCAACTCAAAGCGGCTGCCTTGGTCCAGCGTGCTTTGCAGCGTAATCTGCCCGCGCATGGCTTGCGCGAGCTGCACGCTAATGGCCAAGCCCAAACCTGTGCCGCCGTAATGTCGCGAGACGGAGCTGTCGGCTTGCACAAAGGCATCGAAAATTGCTTGCTGTTTCTCGTGCGCGATCCCGATCCCCGTATCTTGAACACCGATCAGCAATTGATCGCCTTGGATCGCCATATTCACCGTCACTGAGCCGGTCGCAGTAAATTTGATGGCATTGCTCACCAGGCGGGTCACAATTTGGCGTAAGCGCTCAGGGTCTCCCACCATTTCTTTGGGTAAATCGGCTGCCGTATGAATTTGAAATTCAAGGCCTTTGGATTGGGCGCTCGTCTGCAATGGCATCATCGCTTCGCGTATCCAGCGCTTGAGCGGAAAGCGCACTGGGCTCAGCACAAGGCCTCCAGAGTCATTGCGCGAATAATCCAGCACATCATTGACCAAGGCCAGCAGTGCTCGTCCGGAGCTGGCAATCAAATCCACGTATTTGCGCTGTTCGGCTGCCAGCTCAGTTTGCGCCAACAAATGATTCATGCCGATCACGCCATTGAGCGGCGTGCGAATTTCGTGGCCGATGTGAGCGAGAAATTCATCCTTCGCAAGATTGGCAGCCACGGCTTGTTCGCGTGCTTGATGAATCGCCAGTTCGGCGATCTTGTGTCGCGTGATGTTGCGGTTGATGCCGATCATGCGCTGCGCTCTGCCCAGCGAATCGCGCGACAAGACCCGCCCAGTGCATTCAATCCACAGCAGGCCCGCTGGCGATTGCAATCTGAATTCTGCTTGCAAGCGATCGTTGCGACTTTTCAAAGCGCCTGCGATGGCCCTGCGCAATGCCGGCGCGTCTTGTGGCAAGACCAAACTCATCAATTCGTGTGGCAGCCAATGCAAGTCTTGCTGATCTGATGCATCTTCCACACCATCCAGCATGCGGCCAAAGTGCGCAGACGTAAAAATGAGCTCTTGTGTATGGCTCCATTCCCAAGAAGCCAGGCCCGCTGCGTCTAGCGCCAACTGTAGGCGATCTCCGGTCACGCCGAGCGCCTCTTCTGCCATCAAACGGCTGTGAGATTCTTCGCTTGCGTGAGCTTGTAGCCTTGAATTAGTAAATTCAAGCTGGCGAATCCGGTCGAGCAAATCACGTTCTTTGCTCATATACCAGCTCGTTTTTTTTTGCTAAGCGCTTTGATTGCGCACTCATTATCAAGTCCATGTCGCTGCCTTGCTTGCAGTGTGATGCGTGCAAAGCCCGCTATTCTGACTATAACTGCACTTTTCAGCTAGACGACGCTCCACCTGAGCAGTTTTTGCTCGATGACTGTAGGGCAGACGTGTTTTTCCAAGGAGGCGTGAAAATCAGCGAATTTGCTGCAAAACGCTCGTCACGCCAAATACCGTTTGTCCCCAATCTGCGGGTAGGTCTAGCGATAAAACGGGGCTGTTGCTGGCAGTGCCTTGTGGCGATGTGCCCGTAAACCGCACGAAACGGCGCTCGCCTACTTTGAGATCTTTCAAAGTCACGTGGCCTCGTGCATCAAGGGGCAAGGTCTGTAGAGCCTGCGTCATCGCGGCATCGCTAGCAATTTGAATTTGAACATTGCTAGGTGTATCTGCAGCGGAGGTATTGACGCGCAGCAGCACGCCTTCGGGTGTGATCTCTGCTGTTGCAGCAATATTTATTTCGCGAACCCAGATCAGGGCGACTGGCGCGTTGGCAATATCAATACGGCGAGTCGCGTTGTAGCCTTCGATGCCTGAGCCATCAACACCGCGCACACGGGCAAAGTAAGTGCCGTTCGGTGCAGCGGCCAAATTAATGGCGGGGTTGCTTGATTTGGTATCAAACACGATGCGCGTGAACTCATCGTCTTGAGCGAGCTCGGCGCGATAGGCAACCGCGCCGTTGAGTGCGGCAACTGTCCAATTGGCTTGCTCGACATCGCGTGCGCGTTCAACGCTGGCAGGTAGCGCGCTTTCAGGCAACGCAGGCAGTAGCGCAACCACTTTGATGTCGCGTTCTCTGGGTTTGACGGCCACCCCAAAGCCGCCAGCGACATCTGCGCCAGCAGCTTGCGCGGGATTGTCGGTGCGCACTTTGCCCTCTAGCACCTCGGTGCGAGCTGTGCCCGATGCTGGATCTTCAAACGCAACGCGGAATTGCGTGCCTCGCACACCAATCACGGATGTCGGCGTCACCACATTCATAGGCTCTTTGCGCTGGGCCATTTTGTTGGCTGCGATATCTAGCACGCCTGCGACAAGCCGAATCGCGCCAGAAAACCAGGTGGTTGATTTGCTGCTTGCGGGATCCTTCATCACGTAGCCGTGCTGCGTGACAACTTGTGCCAAGCTGCGCGGCATCAGCTGCACGCTGGAGCCGTCGGAGAGTTTCACGACTGCCGAACTATCTGCTGCCGTTTGCACAGTCGCGCCTTCCGGCACGGTGGCTCCTGCTTGCGCAGGCACGCCATTAATTGTCACGTTGCCCACCGCGTTTTGCAGCACGCCCGTTGTGGCAACTTTGGGTTGATTGGTGAAATTCGTGAAGCTGCGTGGGACGTCTAGCACCATGCCCAGCGACAAGCGATTGGGATTTTTAATGCCATTGAGCTTAGCCAATTCGGCCCAGCGTTTGGGATCGGCCAGCAAAGTGGACGAGACCTTTTGGAGCGTGTCACCTTGTTTGATTGTGTAGCTCACATACGGTTCGCTGTGGCTGGACATGACAGCCAAAGCGTTGCTCGCTGCTAAACTAACGCAAAGCACAACCGCTAAATGCACGGGCTTCAAAGAAAAAAGACGCGATTCAGACATGATGGCCTAACTTTTTTAAAAATCTCAGAACCGACAACGTTGATTATCGATCCACCGCAATGACAGGTTATAACGGCCGCACGGCAGACTTGGGGCGGAAAGCCAGACAAACGGTTACATCTGTCTGGATATACGGCCCGCCGATCAAATCGATGCAATACGGAACAGCGGCAAAAATGCCATGAATTGGATTTTCGCCGCTAGTTACACCCTCTAACGTTTCAGCAATCGATTTAGGTTGACCTGGAAGATTGATGATGAGACTTTTGTCACGAACTACGGCGCATTGGCGAGACAAAATCGCCGTGGGCACGAATCTCTGCGAGATCTGACGCATTTGCTCGCCAAAGCCAGGCATTTCCTTATGCGCAACGGCCAGAGTGGCCTCCGGCGTCACATCGCGCAGCGCAGGGCCCGTGCCGCCAGTGGTCAGCACCAAAGAGCAGCCAGCATCTACCAACTCAATCAGCGTCGCACTGATGAGCTCTTTTTCATCGGGGATGAGTTTTGCCTCAAACGTGATGGGATTGAGCAAAGCTTTGGTGAGCCAATCTTTCAGCGCAGGAAGGCCTTTGTCAACGTAGACACCTGTCGAGGCGCGATCGCTGATGGAGACGATGCCGATTTTTACGGGGTCAAGACTCATAAGGTGGCCTGTGTTCAGTTAACGACTGCACGAACAATATTCGGCGCTACAGGCAGTTCTGCTGCTTTCCAACTCTCTATGCCGCCGCGATACCACATGATATTGGCATAACCTAGTTGTTTGGCACGCACTGCTGCGTTGACAGAAAGCCAGCAATCCCGGCTGCCGCAGTAAAACACGACAGGCGCGGCTTTATTAGGAGCCAGCAAGGGCAGGAGATTGTTGAAACGCTCTTTGTAAGCGTCTTCTTTGGCTTTGTCTTCAAATGCGACACCGCCAAAAGCAAGTAATTTGCCCGTCGGCAAGGTCTCCAAACCACCCGCTACGTCAATCAATTGCCAGCCGGCCTTAGCATGCAAGGCCTTGGAGATTTCTTGCGTACCCACGGTCTTGATATCTGGCAATTTTTGTGGCGTGATGTCGTTGTATTTTTCTGTCTTGAGTGCTTGAAAAGATGTGAAATTTCCGCCGAATTCTTCGTTGGCATAAAACGCTGCTTTTGCGGGGGTCAACTTATTTAGCGCGTCGTTATGTATTTGCTCGTCATCCGCATAAAACTGTCTAACATCATATTCATTAACTGATTGAGTCTCACACAACATCGCTGCATAGTTTCTGCGGTGATTGCACTCGTAAATAGCGCGCACGTAAGCGTTGATCGGCGTGTCTCTGTTCCATGATGCGCCAAAGCCTTTGCCTTCTGACGGTACAGCGATTGCTTTGTTATTGGCTTGGCTCTTGGCGCGTGAAGGAAAGGCTGTTTTGCAGAGAATATCGGGGCAGCGCTCTTGCGCGAAGGCTTCAAGCTGTGCATCTAAATCGCTGAATTTGACGGTAAGGTCCTTGCCAAGCACTTTCAGCGATGGGGCAAATGTGGTGGGTAGATTGACCTTGAGCAGCTCGCTGCGGGTGATGATGCCTAAGTTCATTGCATCTGCGCCATCGAACTTGGAACATTTATCGCGCGGCGTTTGCGATGATTTGCAGTGGTACGGCAAGTTTTTGTTGTTGCGGATGGGGTCAAACACGACAAGAAGAGCGCCAGCATCATCCATTTCATACAGCGCTTGATTCATGACCGATGCATTGAATTTCTCTCCCATATGTTGTTTGTAGAAAGCGAATATTTGTGGTTGCACCGTAGGATTGATACTTTTAGTCTCTTTGTTGTGCGCACCGTGGATGCCGATGTAGGTGAGATTAGGTCGAAATGCGTCGGCAAACTGGCGTTCTTTGCCACCCATGAACATGATGGAACACGCTGAGTTGCAGTAACCAGCTATCACTGTCTTCATGCCCTTGTCTGCGATCAAACGGCCGACACGCAGCCCCGTCCAAAGATCACCGCCGGGAGAATTAACGAACACAACAGTATCCACACCCGGCTTGGCAAATGCTTCTTCAAATTTGCGCAGATCGTCATCGACAGAGCCTGTAGCAAACACTTGATTGCCCTGAACTTCAACAGTCATGGCATGTGCGCTCAAGCAAAGGCTCAAAACACCTGCTGCCGCTGTTGCGATTGCTGCGAAATAATTTGAAATCGTTTTGCGCATGTCATTCCTCCAGTTTGTGAGGCTCACTCGTCCTCAGCTGAATCCCCTTCTTCCTCCGCATTCTCACCCGCCTGTGCAAGCAAAGCCGTCTTCACGATTTGGAAGATTTCTCGGTACACCTTGGCCTGGCGCTGCGCCTCGCCTGCGCCAGCATCGGGCAGAACAGCCTTTTTGGCTTGGCGAATGAGCGAGCGCAGGTGCTGCGTGTCCGTCTCGGGGAATTCATTCATCCATTGCTGGAAGGCACCATCGAGCGCGATGAGGTTATCGCGCCAGACTTCGGCTTTGTGCAGCATCAGCGTCTCGGTGGCGCTGCCTTTTTTGGCGGCGACCACGGCGGCTTCAATCGGCGCAGAATCCACCTTGCGCATCAGCTTGCCGATGTATTGCATCTGGCGGCGTTTGCCTTCAAAGTTGCTGATGCGCTTGGCCTCTTGCACGGCATCAAAAAGCTTCTCAGGCAGATCGAGTTTTTTCAATCTTGATTCCGGTAAATCAAGCAATTGAATGCCGAGCTTTTGCAGGGCATCGCTTTCTGCTTTGGCTTTGGATCGGCTGCCATCGAATTCAGATTTCAATTCAACATCCAGCTCGCTGCCATCGGCCACGAATTCGCCTTTGACGTAATAGCCGTTGGGGCCGCGCCCCGTTTTTTGTCCACGTGTCATAAATTCAGGTTCGCTCAGACCATTGGATGCCGCCTGTGGCCCAGTTTTGGCGGGGAATGTCAAACAGCA
>JAYSRZ010000114.1:0-2052 GCA_043720775.1 Variovorax sp.
TCGGAGCTGCGAAAGTCGCGCATTTGCATGTCGTAGCCTTGGATTTGGCCCGTGTTGAGCCTGCCATCTCTAGCGGATTGCAGATGCCACGTGCCTTGCTCCCGCAAACTGTTGACAACGTTTTGCAGATTGGGGGCGCTGAATGCGGGCAGCGTGCTGAGATAGCTTTCGATGGAGATGAGACAGCGGTTTTGAGCAAAAGCGGATTGCGCCGTGGCACACATCGTGAGCGCTACGGCTACTGCTTTCATAGGATTTACAAAACGTATCAACATGGTACGAATTGTGCTGGGGGGGGTAAAGAAGTCAATCCACAAAACTGAGGAGGAAGTTCTGTGATTCGCGGGTTAACCCGACTCGCCCCTGGCTTCGGCGATCGCCGCAAAGCCATGCTGGAAGACATCGCGATACTCACCGGCAGCAAAGTCGTTACAGAAGAAATCGGCATGACGCTTGAAAAGTCAAATTGGCTGACTTGGGCTCTGCTAAGCGCATCGAAGTGGGCAAAGAAAACACTGTTCTGGTCGACGGCGCTGGCGCTGCTGCTGATATCGAAGCCCACGCCCGCCAAGTGCGCGTGCAAATCGAAGAAGCCACGTCTCAGGCAATTGTTCCAGCCAGTTTATGCAGAAACCAATTCAACATTTACCCGCTTGCCTAATGCAGCCGCCGCGCTCGCAAGCGTCGTAAGCGTCGTAAGCGTCAAGTTTGTATCTTTGTCGTCGAGCAAACGGTTCAGCGCGGCGCGGCCGGTGTGCATGCATTGCGCCATGGCGGTTTTGGTCAGGCGCTGGGCTTGCATTTCTTCTTCGATTTGCAAGGCCAGCACTTTCTTGATGGCGGCGGCTGTGGTGGTTTCAAAGATGCCTTCTTCTTTTAAGAAGTCATCGAATTTGCTTCCGATTGGCATGATTTTGGCCTTTCTTTAGAGCATCAATTGGACAGGAGATTGCCAGCCGAGCTTCGTGGCTTTGTTGGCAAACTTTTTATCCAGAGTGGCGAGTTCGTTTTGCGCGGGGGTGCTTGCCCAAAGGAGTGCGTCAAACCAATCGATTCCAGCTTCCACGCCGGCGAGGGCTTGCAGGACTCCGCTTTCCTGCTCGAAGTGCAGGGTTTTGAGTTGCATGAGGGTGCGGGCGGTGCGCACGATCTCTGCGGGCTTGGCTTCGTAGAACGAACCAAGGACGAAGCCGAATTCTGCGAGGGCTAGCAGGGGCACGTGGCAGGTGTTGCCTTCGATGATGTCTTTGGCTATTTTTGAGAGCTTTGGGTTGTCGTTCAGCGCGTATCGCAGGAGTATATTGGTGTCAATGCTAAGCATGGCGTTGGCTCGTGGCGTGATACGGTGGTCAAGCCACGTTTTTGGTGGCGTAGCGTTTTTGCAAATAGTCGCGCTTGGCTTGTGCGATGGCCTGTGCACTAGCGGGCTTGGCTAAGTGAGCGAGCAAGCCAAATGCAGAGCCAATGTGTTCGTCGTTTGCAGAGGGCAAGTGCGGCCTGACTTTGTCTGAAATGAAACGCCCAATGTTGCCGCGCCCGATGCTGCGGTGCAGGCCTTCGTACACATCGTCGTCAATGAGCAGGGTGAGCTTTTTCATATCCTCATTATACGTGCGAACGGAAATCGCACGTATGAAAGTCAAGTTCAATCTAAACTTGTCTCAGCCCCGCCACCAGCTCCGCTATCGCATCAATATCCAGCGCGTCTTCAGCTTTGGAAAGATAGAGCTCCAAATCAGGAATGGCGGCGCTGCCGCTTCCTAGTTTTTCTTCCATTTCGACCAATGCGAGGCCGCGGTCTCGGTATTCGCTCCAGGCGTCGGGCAGGAGGGTTATGAGGCGGTTTTGTACGGCTAGGAATCTGGGCCAATCTTCTTGGGTTTTGTGGATTTCTTTGAGGTTGCGCAGCATGCGCGTGAGAATGTCGCGCGACTTGGCGGATTGCAGATAGAGACCGAGCGGCACGTCGTATTCATCGATCAAGCCGCTGCGCCTTTTGTAAGGCTCGATGCGCTCGGAGAGCTCTTCGCGCGAGAGGCTTTGGCCGTTTAA